>JAUCGD010000830.1 GCA_030377945.1 Desulfobacterales bacterium HSG17
TTATTCCCGAACTTGATGAGGGAAGCGATCGTCTTGCCACAGCGTCAAAACAATTGTCCGATTCAAGCCATATCCTGGCTCAAAAATCATCCCAGCAGGCATCCATGTCAGAAAAAATATCTTCAACATTGGATGAAATATCTTCAACAGTCAGCCAAAATGCTGGCAATGCTGGCAATGTAAAAGATTCCATGAGCAAAGTCCATGACTTGATCGGCAATGCAAATCAATCTGTTACTGAATTAACCGATTCAATGAAGAAAAATCTGGATGCAAGCGAAGAAATGTCAAAGATAGTCAAAAATATTGATGAAATCGCTTTCCAGACCAATCTGCTTGCTTTGAATGCCGCGGTTGAAGCTGCCAGGGCCGGGGAAACAGGGGTTGGCTTTGCTGTTGTTGCAGATGAAGTAAGAAATCTTGCAAAACGATGTGCCGAGGCTGTAAATAATACCTCTGCCCTGATTGAAGGCACAACAAAATTAATCCGATACGGCTCAGGACTTGTGGAAAAAACCGCAGATGTTTTTAGTGAAGTGACAGCCAGTACTGAAAAAACTGTCAATTTGGTAAATACAATCTTTGATGAATCACAAAAACAGGCTAGCAGGATCTCAGTTGTTACAGAAAATTTGGAAGAAATGACCCATATTACACAAAATAATGCTGCCACTGCCGAGGAATCAGTATCCATAGTTGACAATTTTCAAGAGCTTGCTGAAAATATGAAGGATGTTGTAAAAGCCCTGTCTGGCCTAATTCATGGGCACCGATAAATGCTCTGCCTGATACCTGAATCATGAGAAAAACATAAAGTTCTTTTCTTGGGAGCGTTCCAGCACGGCAAACAGTTCTTGCAATTTTATCAAAAAGGCTGCTACCGGGAAAAAGTGCCTGCTGCTGTGGTGTTAACCTGTTTTTTGATGATTTGTTCATCATTCATATAATATGTGATTGTTTAACAAGTCTAAGCACATTCGTTTTATGAAGTTTTTTCCACAATTCCTGCACAATAACCATTGAAGCATCATCTACATCTAACTGCTCCTCACCGGATAATTTCTTGCAGGATTCCAAAAGATCATTGTTCCCTTCCCATAATCCGAATTTGTTCCTGATGTACAACCCCAAAGTGTTAGTAAGATCAATTAATTCATCTTTATCCATATTTGCCATCAAGGTTCTATCTTTCAGGGATAATTCAGAGATTAATTTTTCAACAGCCTCGTCAATACTTTTTGGATAATCCTTTACTTTTTGATCTATGTCAGGCCCGATTGAATCCAGTAATAACAGGGCCTTCATAA
>JAUCGD010000831.1 GCA_030377945.1 Desulfobacterales bacterium HSG17
CAATGGTAGGAAAATCCTACTTTTTGATACAGGATTATTGCAGAGTAAGATTGACTATCTCTTCTCAGCCTCCCCTTTAATACAGCAGATAGCATGATTCCAGATCACATCATGTGCATACTCAGGGAAAATTTTTTTGAAATATTTCCAAAATATTCTGCTTATGCTCCTCTTCCCTTTTCTGAAATCAAAACCTGTGTATATAACCAGGCGATTATTTCCGTCTTTGGTTGGGCAGATGTCAAAGATCAGCTTTCCGTTTACTGCAAAAAGTTCTTCAGGCACATAAAATAAACTTTTTCCGGGAATGCAGCGATTAAGTCTTATTTTCATTGAAACAGGCAGAATTTTTGAACAATAACTTACAACTGAGCCTTCCTGGTTTGACTCTCCTGAAGTTCTTTTAACATCCACAAACCTGAGTCTTAGAAATTTCCCTTTTGCATCTCCAAACCTGCCAAGTTCTTCAAATATGATCTCAGCCGATGCCCTGATTTTTATGGCATATATGCGCTCCATTTCAGGTGTATCATCAAGATTAATTCCCAGGTGTTCTGCAATGGATCTTTTGATATAATCACGTTTTTCCTTTATAATAACAGTTGGATATCTGCCGTATTTTTCCCAGTTGATATTGAAAAATATCTCTGTGAGGATATTTCTTACAGTCTTGTATGCACCTTTGAGTATAGAACGGATTACAGGAGGACTTAAAAATTTGCGTGATATCTCATTGTAATCAGCAGTCCCGCTTCCAATCTTGAGAAGAAGATTTCCCAGATGCCATTTATCTTTTTGCTTAAATTTCATTTCAGTTGCAAATGCCTGGTATAAAATCCTGCTTAAAATCGGGGAACTGAGGGCAAATCGCGTTATTTCAAATATCAGGGTGCCGAAAAAATTATCTTTTTTCAACCATTTTATTACAGGGCCGTACCCCTTTGCCAGGCTTTGTTTATCTGTGCCTGTGTTAACAATAGTTTCAGCAAGTTTTTGTGCAGATATAAATGCTGAATACAGTCCGTCCCTGTAAAGTCTTGCACCAAGTGCATCTCCTGCCATTGCTGTCCTGTTTGCAAAAGGTTGTTTTGAAGGTTTTATTGCCATGTACGGTGTGCATGTGCAGGAAATAGGGGTGTTTTCAGGGGTAATATGGGGAAGAATGATTTTAATGGAAGGGAGCGAAAAAAAAGCATTAACAATTTTATCAATTTCCAATGGCGAACATGCTGTGTCAATGCTTTTTCCCACAATGGAAACTGTAAGCCAGTCCCCTTTGGGAACCAGGGCTATATATTCAAGCC
>JAUCGD010000832.1 GCA_030377945.1 Desulfobacterales bacterium HSG17
GCAAATTAATATTTAATGCAAAGGATATTGGCATAAATAAATTGATAGAGCTTCATTATATTTCTTTCAAATAAAATAATAATTAGTCATTGAATTTTTTTTCTTATTCCAATATAAAGTTTGATAATAATAATAGCTTTAATCTGTGCATTGTTTAAAAATGTATGGAAAATAAGCATGATGGAGGTTCAATGTCTTTTTTCAAAGTTTTATGCCGCTGGATTGACACACTTAACATCTGGGTTGGCCGGGGGGTGTCATGGGTAACTTTCCTGGTGGTTATTGTAGTTTTTACAGATGTTGTCATGCGCTATGCATTTAACACCAGCTTTGTTTTTGTTCAGGAACTGGAGTGGCATTTATTTGCATTTATTTTCCTTATAGGAGCTGGAAATACTCTTTTAAATGACGGTCATGTTCGTGTGGATATTATATACCAGCGCCTGGGTCCCAAAGGTAAAGCATGGATTAATTTTATCGGGGTACTTATATTTTTGATTCCGGGCTGCTACCTGATTATTGCAACTTCTTTAAATTTTGTCTATAATTCCTGGTCTGTTATGGAAGGCTCTCCTGATCCTGGGGGAATTCCATATCGCTATCTGATCAAATCATGTATTCCTGTTGGATTTGTACTCGTCCTTTTGCAGGGAATTTCTATGGGAATTAAAAGTTTTTTTACAATTATTGGTAAAGACCTGATTGAAAAAGATCTGATTAGTAAAGAACTGGAAACGGAGATAAAAAGCTGATGGAATACCTTCCTGCATGGATGTTTCTGGCACTTACAATCCTGCTTATGGCAGGTTTTCCTGTTACTTTTACTTTGCTGGGAACAGCTCTTTGTTTTGGTTTGATAGGATTTGGCTGGAACTTTTTTAACCTGCTTCCCCTGCGTATCTGGGGTGTTATGGGTAATGTTACCCTGCTTGCAGTTCCTCTTTTTGTTTTTATGGGGGTTATGCTGGAGCGCTCAGGTCTGGCTGAAGATCTTTTGGATACTATGGGACTGGTATTTGGCCGTATCCGCGGGGGGCTTGCTATTTCTGTTGTTATTGTTGGTGCTTTGCTTGGTGCATCAACAGGAATTGTAGGGGCAACTGTTGTTACAATGGGGCTTCTGGCAGTGCCTACCATGCTTAAACGCGGATACCAGGAAGAACTGGCTACCGGAACTGTTGCAGCATCAGGAACCCTGGGGCAGATTATTCCCCCAAGTATTGTTTTGGTGCTTATTGGCGATATTGTGGGTGTTCCCGTAGGTGATTTGTTTATGGGCGCAGTATTTCCAGGTCTTATTCTTG
>JAUCGD010000833.1 GCA_030377945.1 Desulfobacterales bacterium HSG17
CCTCCTATTTTTTCGGATTTATATGTAGGAAGAATTATATATTTTAAAATAGATAATTTATCCAGTATAATTTAAACTATATGTAATTTCAGATAGTAACGAATGTTTTATTTTGGTTACACTCAAAGCATTTTGCTGTTCAGAGAAAAGAGCTGGTTCAGCTTTGCATGGAAAATCTGATTGCTGAGCCTGAAGAAAGAGGACGTTATTTCACTATCTGGGCACCCAGGCAGACTGGAAAAACCTGGCTGATGCAAGAAGCTGTAAGACTGATAAAGGAAAAATATGGCGAACAATTTGTCGTTCATCAGGTTTCCCTTGGAAAACTTCGCAAAACCAGGCTGAAAGTTGAAGGCAAATGGGGGCAGTTTGAAATTCCGCTTCCCTTTATGAAACTGATACAAAGGGAATTTCCAGGAAACCCTGAAATTCATAACTGGGATGATTTTCAAGGGCTGTTTTCCAGGAAAAACGGTCTGTGGAACAAACCTTTAATGCTGTTCATTGATGAGACAGATACAGTTTCTCCTGATTTTCTTGATATTATGTTTAGCTGCAATCGGCCATCAATGCGTTATCAGTCCCGAATTTCCCACAGGAAACGGCAAGGTTGATCTAAGGATAAAGTGCGGAGAAAATACAGGGATCATTGAGGTTAAAAGCTTTACTGACCTTGCCCGCTTAAAAGAAGCTCAAATCCAGGCTGCGGGATATGCAAAACAAACCGGATTAAAAAGCGTTACCCTGGCTCTTTTTGTGCCGGTGGAAGATGAGGATGTGCTGGAAAAATTATCCGGGGAAAAGGTCATTGACATGATAAAGGTTACGGTGGTTGCAATTAGCTGGAGTTGATTAAAAATTGCGATATTTATGTTCAAGTGCTTGTTAAGCTTAATTACACCTCCTATTACACAGAATAGCGATATGTCTTTAAAAAATCAATAGTTTAAAACTATATCCAAAAAACAGATAGCCCCCGAAGATCAAGCTTTCTATATTCAGAATCGTCAGCATATGCAATAGATCGCATGGATTGGTATTGGGGGTCATAATACTGAAGATATGCTTTTTTGACCGGCATTTCATTTTTTAAAAATTTTATTATAGCTCCGGTCAAATGAATTGATACTTTTTTGTAAATATGTTATAAGGGTTCTAAACAATTTTGGAATCCGTTAGATACTTTTTTGTAAATAGTGTCTGACCGAAAATATTTATTTAAAATAATATCATATATATACAACAGTTGTGTATATTGAAGATTTCTAATAATTCTCATAAAATAAGTCGCATTCTTTGTT
>JAUCGD010000834.1 GCA_030377945.1 Desulfobacterales bacterium HSG17
GAAAATTTGATCGATATGTAAAAGAAAAAAAAGCAACATGGCAATCTTTTACACCATCTTTTTTTCTTGAGTTTAGAGCAAGTTGTAATATGGAAACACGCTCATTAAACAATATGATTATCGCCCTAAGAGGTTTTTTTAAATTTCTTATCCGCAAGAGCAAAATTGATGAAAACCCTTTACAGGATATCCCTGTATTGCCAAAAAATTCTATTATTCCCTTTATTTTTTCACCAGAAGAGACCGATCATTTACTTTGTGCAACTTACAGAGAATTGCGAAAAACTGAACGATATTTTTTATGGGATTATTGTGCTTATATCTCTATTGTTTTAATGGCCCGGTGTGGATTAAGAATCTCAGAGCCTGCAAGAATAATGGCAAACCATTACCGACCTGATGAAAAAACAATCTATATTGAAAAAACTAAATTTAAAAAAGATCGTTTGATCCCAATACCAGTATCAGTAAGCTCTGAAATTAATAATTTATTAAGTGTTAAAAAAACAATTTACCCAAGGAAAAACATTCCTTATTTATTGACTAAAGATGAAGATACCAGGTTAACAAGAAGTTATGTAAATCGAAGATTTAAAAAAGCTGTCAAAGACATTAATCTTGAACAGCCAAGAATAGTAATTGGAAAAACTAATTTTCTTCCTCCAACACCCCATAGTTTAAGACACACTTTTGCAGTGAACGTATTGAAACGGATTAAAAAAAAAGGGAAATCCCCTCAGAATGCTCTGCCAGTACTTGCTGTTTATTTGGGGCACAGTGAGTATAAACACACTACTAAATATTTAAAAGTTCTGGATGCCGCGCATCGAAGGCAAATGCTTGATTTTTCAATCTCCCAAAAATTTGAGGCCATATGAAATTATCCACATGTCTGCAATATTTTTTTGATCAATACCTACCCCGTATAAAAGGTTCCAGTGGGGAAAGTGTGAAAGCTTACAGGGAGACATTTACTCTTTTCTTACCCTTTATGGCACAATACCATAACGTTAAGATCAAATCTTTAAAAGTAGATCATTTATCAGCCAATTTGGTTCTTTCTTTTTTAAACCATCTTGAATCCCACCGGCATAATATTGCCAAAACCCGGAACCATAGACTGGCAGTAATTAAATCTTTGGGGAGAATGATCCGGTTCATGTATTCTGACAAACGGCAGCTTGCTGAAAATATTTTAAATATTCCTCAAAAAAGAACTTTAAAAAAAATGATTGGATTTTTGTACCCGAAAGAAATCAATAAAGTTTTTAATGTCGTTGATCTCACTCAAAAAGAGGG
>JAUCGD010000835.1 GCA_030377945.1 Desulfobacterales bacterium HSG17
TAAACAGGCGGAAAGGAAGCTCAAAACTGCTGAATCAACTTACAGAAATATATTTTTAAATTCTCAGATAGGATTATTTAGATCAGATATTGATACAGGTTTGCTTCTTGATGCTAACGATGCTGTAGCCAAATTTTTTGGATTCAACGATAGAGAGGAGATATTAGCTGAACCTTTTAGTATTGCAGAAAGATATATTGACGGTAAAGATCGTAAAAACATGATTTCCATATTAATGGAAGATGGAAAGTTTAAAAATGTAGAGGCTCAGTTTAGGCATAACGATGGAACAATCATATGGATGCGGTATTCTGGAAAACTTATTTCTAATAAAGGATGGATTGAAGGTGTTTCTGAAGATATCACTAAAGAAAAATTAGTGGATGAAGAGGCTCAAAAATCACAGAAAAAATTTCAAAATATTATGGAGAGTATGACTGATGGGCTTACTATCTGTGATAACGATGGCCATATCACATTTATGAATACTTCAGGGCTTAAACAAATCGGGTATACTTTAAAGGAAGTTTTGGGAAAAAGTCCAGCAGAAATCTTTATAGAAAAATCCGACTTAACCAAATTTATCAAGGATCTCAAAATAGTGTTCTCTGGTAAAATATTAACGGGTGAGCATTATCAAGCAAAACGGAAAAACGGAGAAATATTTCCAGCAAGTGTCAATTTGTCTGCATTATATGATAATGAAGACAGGGTTATTTCATTGATTGCTATTCATAGAGACATTACTATGGAAAAAATAGTTGCAAAGAAAGAAAAATATGCTTTGGTTGGTCAAATAGCAGGCAAAATGGCACATGATTTTAATAATGTTTTAGCAGTTATAATGGGTAATGCTCAGCTTGCGCTTCTGGATAGTAAGGAAGCAAGCACAATAAAAACTTTGGAATTGATTTTTAATCAAACAATACGAGGTAAAAATTTAACAAAAAACCTTGTTGCATTTGCCAAGGATCAGGAGCCAAAACAGGAATTTTTCAGATTGAGTGAAAAAATAGATCTTGTTTTTAATTTGTTAAAAAAGGATCTCCAAGACATTGACTGGGTAAATGAATATGCACCAGTAGTACCTGATTTGCTTGCTGACCCTGGAATGATTGAACATGCTCTTGTTAATCTTGTACAAAATTCAATCCATGCAACAAGTATGATTGAACAGCCCAGAATAATTATTCGAACATTTCATCAAAATAAAAATATTTATCTTGAAATTGAAGACAATGGATGCGGTATCCCTGAAGAAGTCTTAGACAGAATATATGAACCTGCTTTCACAATGAA
>JAUCGD010000836.1 GCA_030377945.1 Desulfobacterales bacterium HSG17
AAACAGAGAACTGAAAATCATCATTGATCATATAGAGAAAACTTCAGGCAGAGTTGAATAAAGCATTGAAACAATTTATTAATACATCGACAAGGCAAGGTGGCATATGAGAACATCAACTGGAAAGTATCTAAGGAATCTGATTGGAATGAAAAATCGGTCAATTTGTCACAGGAGAATACTACATGACAAATATTAATTATGTATTCAAGTAGATAAAGAATAAATGTACAAATGTCATAAAATCGGTCAATATGTCTGATTTTTTCCACTGTTTTAATTTTTATCTGTCATGAAGATTGAGCAATCTGCTTTCTTAAGGTTCTGCCAGGCCAAGCTGCTTTATTTTTCTATACAGGGTTCTGGGATTGATGCCCAGGGTTTTTGCTGCTTTTCCTTTACGCCAGTTGTGTTTATTTAATGCGTCTGTAATCAATTTTCTTTCTATCTTTTATAGAATGACGGGCAGGGTCTCATTTTCAGCTTCTATATTAAATAATGATATATTGTCACGGCTCACTGAACCGGTTAAATCCATGTCCAAAAAATCCACTTTTCCCAGGCTGACGTATCTGTGGATGGTATTCTGAAGCTCACTGACATTTCCGGGCCAGTCATATTTAAAAAAAGCATCATTAACGGTTCTGGAGAAGGCAGGTTTAGCACCACGCACCTTATAGCCCTGCTCCTTTAACATTTTTGATAAGACCTGCAAATTGGCAAGCGTGTCATCCACAATCAATATTTCTGTCCAGATATCATTATCCAGGAAAATCATTATCTTCACCCTTGTTTTGAGTTAATGTCATGAGCTTATCAAAAGCAAAGTTATGAAGCAGCAGTTTCAATCCTTCAGCCAATTCAGCATGAGCAGGGGGAATCTCTTCAATCAGTTCAAAGCATCTTTCTGGATCACCGATAATCGAAGCATCATAAAAATTTAAAAGCCATTCATCGGGCATCAATTCCAAATCTTCCGGTTTTGGCATGTACTTTCCTTCTGTTTTGTTATCATCATCAGGCGGATTTTCGTAAACATAACGAATATCCAGATGCCTTGCCATGACCTCAAAGATATCATTCTCTTGAAAGGGTTTTCTTACAAAATCATCACAGCCTGCTGATAGCGAAGCTGTCCGGTCCTCTTCAAATGCATTGCCTGTCACTGCTATGATTTTTGTTGCAGGTCCTTTTGTTGCAGTCTTTATCATTTTGGTAGCTTCATAACCGTTCATAACAGGCATCCGCATATCCATAAAAATCAGATGAGGTTCCCAATCATTAAAGAGCCTCACTGC
>JAUCGD010000837.1 GCA_030377945.1 Desulfobacterales bacterium HSG17
TTGAATCTCTTTTTTTGTAACGGTATTCTCCGGTAACACGGAGCCAGTCATAAAAGACTGGGCGTGAAATAGAAACAGCAGCAGACCGGGTGCGGTCATGCTGTTTTTTACAGCCGCAGTTATCTTCAATGTCATATCGGAATTCCCGGAATTTTCCTTTAAGAGAAGCATCAAATTTTCCAGGAAGCTTTGCAGTTATTCCGGCTCCTATATTCCATGAAAAATAGGTTTCATCTTCTGCTTCAGCATCATAAAACTTTACACCGGTTCCGCAGCGCAAAAGGATTCTTTTATCCATAATGCTTTTCATTATTTCAAGGTTAGTCTCATGTGCGTCTCCGGCCTGGTCATCATCATCAAAATTGTGAATATCCGTATATTGATATGACAGGCGTGAGGTATATTCTTTTCCCATCAGCCATAGAGTTTCCGGTTTCAGCGTATAACGCCTTTCGTAACTTTCAGAATTCAGCCAGTAAAAAGATGGCATAAATGATATTTTGAAAACAAAGGGTTTCAACCGGTATTTTGCATATGCGCTGCCAGTACTTCCGGTAAGGTCATATTCTTTAAGATCGGAATGCAGGGTCTGGTAATGGAGATATCCTGCACCGAAAGTAAACTTTTCCCTGCGGATCAGATCATAAAAACCCGTAAAGTTAATAATTGCAAGAGTGTCATCCTGATCTTCATAAAGGTCTTTATCCAGGGGATCAAGCTGTACATTGTCATCATACCGGATTCCTATTCTTGCTGACAGGCGAAAAGGATTGCAGTTTTTTTTTCTTTTTTTTGCACGGGATTTGATTGATTCATCTGCTTCAGGATCTGCTTCCACCTTTGCAAACATTTCAAGGGCTTTATTCCAAATGCCCTGTTTTTCATAGCATATACCCATGAGATAATTGGCCCGGGGCCGCAGGCTCGGGCTTTTTCCTGCTGCCCTGCTCATATATTCATGTACCAGGCTGAATTTTTCAAGTTTGTAAAATGCGCTTCCAGCGTGATAGTTGGCAAGGGCATGGTCAGGATTTTTTTTGACAATTTCTGCAAATAATTCGGCAGATTTATTGTAATCTTCTGTTTTGAACAAAGCAAATGCAAGGTCATATTTCAGACCTGAAATATCCGGGGCCAGGCTGTATGCTTTTTCCAGGTATTTTACGGCATCTTCTAAATTCTTTTTTTTAATATTTATTTTCCCCATAAAATAATTATAATCCGGGTTTTCCGGTTCGCTTTCCAGCGCACGTTTTATATTCTTTTTTGCGGATTTGTAATCTGCTGATTCATAGTC
>JAUCGD010000838.1 GCA_030377945.1 Desulfobacterales bacterium HSG17
AAAAAGAGTATTTTGAGGGAGCAAAATCCTTCCCTGTGTCCATCTGTTAAAAATTTATTTTACCAAAGAGCATTCATTAAAAATATTGTGAGGGCATGATTTTTTGCAATAAGAATGGTCAATGCGGGTAAACAATGATGAAAAAGCATCTCCTCTTTTGTTGAAGATATATTCATGATTTATTTCATTTATAAATTCAGAACTTTTATAAATATTCATAACAGGAATATGAATGCTGACAAAAGCGCTTTGAATATCCCTTATTTTTGTTTCTTCCATAAGAACCCTCAGTTCATCAATACCCGTAAGATCTATAAATCCCACTGCCTGAAAATCCAGGAGTAAAAATTTAACAGGAGTTTCCTGTTCGTCCAGCAATTCAATCATATGCTCTACCAGGAATTCCGCATTACCAAAATAGATTTCACTGTCTGATCTCAGGTGAAGAATCTGGGGGCAGCTTGGCTTGTTATATGCGTCTCCGTTAAGGAACATATTTTTTTCAGGGTCTTTGGTGATACGCACAATCCTGGGATGCATGGTTTTCCATAAAAAAAACATAAGGGAAATGATTACGCCGATAAGAAGGGCATAATCAGGTTTTGTAACAAGACCCAGAATAAAAACCGTAATTGCAACAATACCGTCATGGCGGTTCATTTTCCAGAGTATAAAAACCTCTTTTGGATGAAAAAGAAGTAAAACTGCATTTATTACCAGTGCAGCAAGAGCAGCGCGGGGAATATAGGTAAAAAGCGGGGTTAAAAAAAGCAAAGATATAATCACAATAAGGCTGGAAACCACGCTGGCAATACCGGTTTTTGCACCTGCTGCATAATTAATGGCAGTTCGGGAAAAAGACCCGCTTACAGGATAGCTTTGAAAAAATGCTCCTATAAAATTGGCCATGCCCTGACCGATTAATTCCTGGTTTACATCAACCTTTTGTTTTGTCTGCCCTGAAATACTTTTACCAACAGCATAAGCTTCGGCAAAACTTACAAGGGCAATAACCACAACAGGTCCGAAAAGCCTGCTTAACATTTCAAAACTCACAGAAGGCAGATGAAAACCGGGCAGGCCTTTGGGAATTTTTCCAACAATAACAACGCCGTGTTGATCCAGATTAAAAAACATTAAAACAGTGGTAGCCAAAACCAGGGCAATGAGTCCGGCAGGAAGGGTTTTATGAAATTTTTTAATAAAATATATGGTGAAAAATGCCAGCAGGCCCAGACCCAGGCTAGGTAGATTCAAATCAGGACTTTTTTTAATAATTTCCACAAACATTGGAAA
>JAUCGD010000839.1 GCA_030377945.1 Desulfobacterales bacterium HSG17
AGTATGTAATAAGTCCTCATCATTTGATCAATCAGGTTTTCCCAAAAGGTCATTAGAACAAAAGCACTATAAAACGCCCCTAAACTAATTACCCATATTGTAGATACAACTGGTAACTTTTGTACTTTGCTGTAGATCAAATTAGGATCATCGTTATCAGACATGAATGTTTGAATTGGTTTGGATATAAAAACACTTCCAACAAGGTTAACTATACCGAAAGTAAATAAATTAAACCCAAACCAGCCGATAAAAATATAATGGTCTCCGTATTCAACTCTAGCGATATAAATTTCAGGTAGATTCGAAGTAAAATAGATAACAAGATCTATAGGAAACGTGATTAAAACAATGCTTACCATGGAAAGATAATATCTGGTCTTCATTAAGATCCCCTGGATAATTATTATTCCGAGCATTTCTCGGTATAAAGTAACTAAAACGTGCTTCTGGGATGAAAAAAAAATTTTAATTTATTGGGAAAAGGATTAGCTTTTTTCGCCGAACACACTATTCAAAACTTCAGCTAATTGATCCATAGTATATGGTTTAGGTATAACCCCACAAAATCCATAATCATGGGAATTTGCCATGATTGGATCATTGGAATAACCGCTGGAGACGATAGCTTTAACATCCGGATCAATTTTTAATAATCCGGTTATAGCTTTAACTCCCCCCATTCCACCAGGAACGGTAAGATCGAGAATTACCAAATCAAACGGATTCTGGGATTGATATGCATGCCGGTACATTTCAATCGCCTGTTTGCCATCTGTGGCATAAGCGGTTTTATAGCCCATTTGATTTAATAATTCTCCAGCGATATCTAAAATCAACGCCTGATCATCCATAATCAGGACCTTTCCGCTACCTTGATGTTCAACATATTTCATTTCTTCAGTTTTCTCTATATCTTTCCAAGAAGCGGGGAGATATACATGGAAAACCGTCCCCGTTTCAAGTTCAGAATAGACCGTAATGTGTCCGCCATGCTTTTTAATTATTGAATAGGTGGTTGATAGCCCAAGACCACTGCCTTGTTGTTTCGTTGAAAAAAAAGGATCAAATATATTTGAAATATGTTTGTCTATGATACCTACACCTTGATCCTCAATGGTGATTGTGATGAATCGCCCAGTTGAGAGAGGAAGATTATCTTTACTATCAATGTAAATGTTTTTAGTCTGGATTTTAATGATACCACCGTTGGGCATAGCTTGATTCGCATTGATAACCAGATTGCTGATCACCTGATTAATTTGTCCTGGATCAACCTCAACCGTCCACAAA
>JAUCGD010000840.1 GCA_030377945.1 Desulfobacterales bacterium HSG17
TTCTAATCCGTAGGTCACAGGTTCGATTCTGTTCCTGGGTTAAAATTGAAGATTACTGGGATAATCTTGCAATAATAATATCAAACAAAGTTGGAGTTAAAATGGTTGCGGCTTTGGTTCCAAAATAGTCAAAAATAGGGTAACAGGTAGAATGCGATATCCCGTAACCATAGGGTTGTAGATGTCCTCAGAATGCAATGTCTGGTCTGTCACGCAAGAGGTCGCGAGTTCGAGTCTCGTCACTCCCGCCACTAATATAAAAGGGTTTCAGTTTTTTACTGAAACCCTTTTTATTTTGATACTGCTTTATACATGCTGTTTTGCGAAGTGTTGAATATATTGACGACTAAGTTTCAAGCTCTTTAATAATGGAGCTTCCCATCTCTTGAGTATTCACAGACTTTTGGCTGCTGTTGACAAGATCAGCTGTAAAGATTCCTTTTTCAAGAACATTTGAAATTGCAGTTTCTATAGCGTCAGCAGCTTTTGTCAGACCAAAGGTATATTTTAACATCATGGCAGCAGATAAAATCTGTGCAATTGGGTTGGCAATGCCTTTTCCGGCAATATCAGGAGCTGAGCCACCTGCTGGTTCATAAAGACCGAATTTTTTTTCATTCAGACTTGCTGATGCCAGAAGCCCCATGGAGCCAGTTATCATTGCACATTCATCGGAAATAATATCGCCAAACATATTTGGGCATAAAAGAACATCAAACTGATGAGGATCTTTAACAAGCTGCATGGTACAATTATCCACATAAATGTTTGTTAAGGTGACATCCGGATATTGTTCAGCAACCTGAGCTACTGTTTCCCGCCACAATACCATGGAAGTAAGAACATTGGCTTTATCAACTGATGTTACAATACTCCTGCGATTCCTGGCAGCATCAAAAGCCATAAGGGCTATGCGCTGAATTTCATGTCTTGTATATACCAAGGTGTCATAGGCTTTTTCGTTAAGACCTTGACCTTCACGTCCCTTTGGTTCCCCAAAATAGATGCCGCCGGTAAGTTCTCGTACACAGAGAATATCAAAACCATTTTTAACAATTGCTGGTTTTAAAGGAGATGCAGCAACAAGGGAAGAAAATATTTTTGCAGGTCGAAGATTACAATATAGATCAAAATATTTTCTTAAAGGTAATAAAGCCCCTCTTTCAGGCTGTTCTTCAGGTGGAAAGTGTTCCCATTTTGGTCCTCCCACTGAACCAAACAAAATGGCATCACTTTTTTCACACAGTGCTATTGTAGTCTCTGGTAAAGCTTTGCCATGTCTGTCAATG
>JAUCGD010000841.1 GCA_030377945.1 Desulfobacterales bacterium HSG17
AATATCATCAATTTGTATCCAAAGATTTTATTGAACAGTACAGCAAATCAACTATATCACATGCTGAGGATGTCCACGGCAAGATTGAATATAAACTTATTTCAAAGAGTGGAGATGAAACCTGGGTTGAAGAAAAACACAACTTAATTGATTGGAATTTTGCTCCTGCATTATTATGCACACTCAGAGATATTACAGAGAAAAAAGAGAAGGAAGCATCATCAATAGAAGAGACAAAACAACTGCGAAACGAAAATATTTTACTGAGAACCTCATTAAAAGAGAGATACCGTTTCCAAAATATTATTGGTATCAGTGCAGTGATGCAGCATGTGTATGATCAAATTTTATCGGCAGCCAATTCAGATGCAAATGTCTCCATATATGGAGAATCCGGAACCGGAAAAGAGTTGGTTGCCAAAGCTATTCATGATTTAAGCAACAATGATGAAAGTACATTTGTAACGATTAATTGTGGTGCAATTCCGGAACCTTTAATGGAAAGTGAATTCTTTGGATATAAAAAAGGCGCCTTTACAGGAGCTGTAATCGACAAACATGGATTTCTGGATTTGGCAGATAAAGGCACACTGTTTTTGGATGAGATCGGTGAAATCCCTCTCAGTATGCAAGTTAAGTTGCTCAGAGCCATAGATGGCGGCGGCTACAATCCAATCGGCAGCCATGAAAAACATATGTCTAATTTTCGTATTATAGCCGCAACAAATCGAGACTTAAAAAAAGAAGTTATTAAGGGTAATATGCGAGAAGACTTTTATTATCGTATCCAGGTCATTCCTATTAAACTGCCACCTCTAAGGGAGCGCAAAGAAGATCTTCCTTTTCTTGTAGAACATTTTACACAAATGTTTTCGAAAAAAAGCAGGTTTAAAAAAATTCCAGATAAAATCATAAGTCAAATTTATCACTATGACTGGGGTGGAAATATTCGTGAGCTCCAAAATGTACTCCTTAGATTTTTTTCAACAGGTGAGTTTGAATTAATAAGCCTCAAGAATGAAGAACCAGGTTTTAAGAGTGATGGGCATTATGAGACCATTAATGAGGAGCAGCACAATTTAAACGTGTCTGTTGAAAAAAATGAAAAAGAACTGATAATAGATGCGCTGAAAACAAACAACTGGCATCGCCTCAATACTGCAGCTCAATTGGGTATATCACGCAGTACTCTTTTTCGAAAATTAAAAAAATATAGGTTACTATTGAAACATACGGCTCAATATTGAGACTATACATATAAATATTTTAATTTCAGCCACT
>JAUCGD010000842.1 GCA_030377945.1 Desulfobacterales bacterium HSG17
ATCAGGATTTCCAATCTTTCTGATTTTTTCCGGTACCCGTGCAGGAATAGTTCCAAATCTTTCAAGCAGAACATCTGTAAGCATTTCCTGGCCTGACTGAGTCTTTCCTTCTTGTACGCCCAAGCGCATCCCTTCTTGCGCGCCTATGATTTCCCCTTTTTGCACGCCTATGATTTCCCCTTCTTCCATGCCTTTTTCTCTTGCAATTTCAAGTATGTCTAACATTTTAATTTCCTCCCATAATTCTTTCAATCGTTCTTTTTGGATCAGCTTGTTTGACATTATCATGGTGGCAGCCAGCAGTTTTGCCGATATTTTCCCGGCGTGGTACAATTCTATTTCAAAGCGCAATATCTGTTCGATTATATTGCTGCGAACGGCTCCTGCTTCCTTTCCATAAAGTGGAAGAAATACCAGTTCAAGTTTATTTTCAAAGGTTCCATTTTGCACAGCTTCACGGATTTCATCCAGTCGTTTCCGTCCGTCCCGCAGGGTAAAATCTATTACAACAGGAGAATAGGTTCCGCTTTCAGTGACAATCTTTTTTTCACTGGAATAAACTTCGCCTGAAGCAAGAATAATGTCTGTAACTTTTTTGCCCCACTTTTTTGCTGCCAAAAAATGATAGGCTGCAAAACGATACATATCCGATTTTCTAAGATTACGCTGTTCTTCAATATGGTACAAAATGCCGTTCTCATCTCTTACCATTATATCAACACGTCCGGCTTTGACAGCAATATCAACCGGTTCAAAACCGAACACTTCCATGATATTACCGGTCTTTACACCAAGCACCTCCAATGTCTCACCCTGTAAAGCCTCTGCAAGCCATTTTGTGATTATATCGTAATTTTGAGCGTATTCTTAGCCGTTTTTATTTTCCATGCAGTCCCCGGTAATTTTCTGAAAATGTTATCTTTGTACTGAAGCAGGTTTTTTGCATACCCTGTAATTCAATAATACTACCCTGTCTTATATTTTTCAACTATTTCCTGGTTCCAAACTCGATCTGCCAATTGTTTAATTTGATTATCCCTACAACGACACTTAGCCCTGAAAGGGCAAATTAATACAGCCCAGGCCAGCGGCCTGGGATTAGAACAACCAACAAAAACAAGCTCTGAAAGAGCGTATTAAAAAAAATGGTGCCAAAAAATTATTTCTCATAATTCGCCCTTTCAGGGCTTAATTTTGGATGTTTTCAGGTCCCAGGCCGTTGGCCTGGGCTGTATCAATCTGCCCCTTTGGGGCTTTAAAATCTTAAGTGTCGTTGTAGG
>JAUCGD010000106.1 GCA_030377945.1 Desulfobacterales bacterium HSG17
TAGACTTTATGGTAGTTGTTTTTAAAATGCACTTTTTGCCAGAAATAAAAATATTGGTTTTTTCCTGTTAAACATTTATTGGTGGGTATCTATGTTTATTTTTACAATTTTTTGATGTACGCACCCGATTAGGACTTGGCCTGACAATGGCAAAACATATTGCAGAAATCCATAAAGGCAAAATAGCTTTGGAAAGCAGTGTGGGAGAAGGTACAACCTGCTTAATCACCCTCCCAAAAAAATAAACAGTCAATCCTCGTAATCGTGCTCGTGCTCGTGCTCGTGCTCGTGCTCGTGCTCGTAATCGTAATCGAAAATCCTGTTTAATGAGAATGGGATTGAGAAAAATACGAGCAAGAGCAAGAGCAAGAGCACGAGCACGAGTAAGAGCACGAGCACGAGCACGAGTAAGTTTAGTATTGCTATGAATACTTCATAATTTTTTATTGGAGAAAATTTTTATGGATAATAATATTAAAAATACAGCCCTTTCAAATTCTGAGCAACTTAAAAAATATGCTGACGACCTGGCCCTGGTTTATCGCTCTGAAAAACAAAAAAGAAAAGAATTGCAGGCTGCCAATGAACAGCTTACTGTTTTTGCCGATGATCTGAATAAAACAATTCTTGAATTAAAATCCGCTAATGAGGAAATTCGGGATGCATATCTTGATACCATTAACAGGCTTGTACTTGCTGCTGAATATAAAGATGAGGACACCGGTGATCATATCCTCCGAATGAGCAGATACAGTGCCCTGTTAGCTGAAAAATGCGGGTTATCGGACAGGGATATTCAAAACATACTTTATGCTGCACCAATGCACGATGTCGGAAAAATCGGGATTCCAGACCGCATACTTCTGAAACCCGGAAAACTGACAAAAGAAGAATTCGATCAAATGAAGAGCCATACATCAATAGGTGCAAATATCCTGGCAAATTCCAAAGCTGAGATGCTCCGTGTTGCCCAGCAAATTGCCATTTCCCATCATGAAAAATGGAATGGAAAAGGATATCCCCAGGGCCATTCACAGGAAAAAATTCCTCTTGCCGGAAGAATTGTGGGTATAGCAGATGTTTTTGATGCCCTGACATCCAAGCGGCCTTATAAAGACCCTTATCCTGTTGAAGTTGCATGTGATATTATTAAAAAAGAACGAGGGCAGCATTTTGATCCTGATATTACGGATATTTTTCTGGCAAATATAGATGGTATAATGGAAATCAAACAAAAATACAGCCCAGCAGAAGATATTTCCCTGGCAAATTTTATGTGGAGTGAAAGAGATCAGGAAAAATAGTTCAAAATTAAAATCGTGCTCGTGCTCGTGCTCTTGCTCGTGCTCGTGCTCGTGCTCGTGCTCGTGCTCAGATTTTCTTTCGATTACGATTACGAGCACGATTACGAGCACGAGCACGATTACGATTACGATTAATAGGTGACTATGTTATGAAGAAATCCAATTGCTTCTTTTATTTGAAAATCGGTTCTTATACAACAGCACTTCTAATAATAATCTCAATCCTGTTTACTGCTGTTCATGTTTCCCATGCTGCTCACTCTGAAAAAGAACAAATGGTCATAGGTGTTATGAAATTATTATCATGTAGAATTTTTTGCTTGTAGCAGCAGCTTGTTTCCTGGGAATGTTTTAAATTACGTTTGCTGCTGTTTCTTCACTGTAAAAGAAAGATGTTAAATTTCAAGTGAGTCAAACTGGGAGAAAGGGAAATAATGACAGATAATGAAGGCCGGGCTTATCGCCATAGACGGTCTTGATGTTTTCATGAATCTTATTAGCGATTCTGATCAAAGACGAAATGAGATTAACAGGCTTCATAACTGGCTTAAAACAGAGAAACTGACAGCCCTGATGACCATGAAAGCCTTAACTGCCGGAAATAAATTCCCATCCTATGAGTTCCTGGATTTTATGGTTGATTGTGTTTTACACTTAGATCATCGTATTTCCAACCAGGTCAGCACACGCAGGTTAAGAATTATCAAGTATCGAGGCTCAAGTTTTGCACGCAATGAATGTCCTTATTCAATAACCGAAAACGGCATCTATATTGTCCCTATTTCAAGCAACGAACTTTCTCATATGGAACTCGGAGAAAAGATGCTCACCGGTCATCAAGATATTGACAGGATTCTCAGCGGGGGATATCGCCGGGGTTCATCCATCCTTATTTCCGGGGCAAGCGGAACCGGGAAAACCATATTGACATGTACTTTTGCAATAGCTGCATCACAAAGACAGGAAAAAACCCTTATCATAAACTTTGAGGAGTCAAAAGATGCTGCAGTCAAAAATATGCTTAGTCCAGGCCTGGATCTGCGCCCGAATTTACAATCCGGTAATCTTCGATTTATAGGGATAATGCCCGAATCATCAGGAAGCGAAGAACATTTAATCCGTATTTTTAAAGCTATTGATGAATTTGCGCCGGATCACCTGATTATTGATGCAATCTCAGCCATAAAAAGATCAGGAGCAGACCAAAGCAGCTCCGATTTTCTGAAACGACTGATGCACTATACAAAAGAACTTGGCATAACCCTGTTTTATATCAATCAGACAGAAGGTTTTATCAATACTGACCAAACAGAAATCAGCGGCATAAATATATCTTCCCTTCTGGATACGGTTATTTTTCTGCGCTACATTGAAACAGGGGATAAGGTAAAACGCGTAATTCTTGTTATGAAGGCACGCGGGTCGTATCATTCAAACCGGTATCATGAATATCGCATCACAGATAAGGGCATTGATTTTACAAATATTGACGACGAAAACAAAGGTATGAAGACCGAATAGGCAGGCTCACCAAGAGAATGAGCGGATTGAAAGGGAAAACAATGTATAAATTTGTGCTGTTTGTCACGGGAAACCAGGGAAATTCAACCCTGGCTAGAATGAATCTGAAAATTATCTGCGAAACTCATCTTGATCAGCCATATGAAGTAAGAGAAGTGGATGTTCTAAATGATTTTCAGACTGCTCTGGACAGGGGGATACTGGTAACACCATCTCTTATAATAGAATCGTCCGAGCCGAAGATCACTATTATGGGAAATTTAAATGATAGTTCAAAATTATTAAATGCCCTGGGATTACCGCCAAAGAGAGAAGAAAATGGCTGATGACAAACCAACATATCAGGAACTGGAAAAACGCCTTGAAATAGCTGAAGCCTTTATAGATGTTTTTCAGCATAATGAAGTTGACAGCCTGATCAGCAAGAAAGGCGCAATTTTTGTACAATTAAAAAACACATTAAATGCACTGGAAGAATCCCGGCAGGAACTCCGTTTTGTTCAATCAGCCCTTGATGCACTCTCTGCTAATATTGTCATTCTTGATGATTCAGGCATTATTATTACTGCTAATGCTGCATGGAAGAATTCCAATGAATCAAGCGGCTTTATCGGAAAGGAAATCAGTTTGGATACTCCTGTCATCATCCTTACTGGCTACGGTGATATGAAATCGGTAATTAAGGCCATCAGATTTGGTGCTGATGATTATTTACTCAAGCCCTGCGATTCTGAAGAAATGGATTTCAGAATCTCCCGTTGTCTTGATAAACTTGATTTAAAGAAAAAACTGGTAAAGGCTGAAAAAGAACTTTTAAAAACCACCAAACATGAATCGTTCAGCATTTTTGCAAGTGGTATTGCCCATGACTTTAATAATCTTTTATCAGTAATCATGGGCTATATTTCTATGGCAAATGATGAAATACCGCAGGGAAGCCCAATTAATCAATATTTAAAAGAGGCTGAAACAGCATCAATCCGGGCAGGAAAACTTACAAATCAATTTCTTATGTTGTCAAAAGGAGGATATCCTGCCAAAAAGGTTTCTTCTGTCGGAAAAATATTAAAAAAATCACTGGGCCTGATTCCTTCTGGCTCTGATATTAAACCTGAAATATTTATCCATGAGGATTTGCGGCCCATTGAGATTGATCCGGTTCAGATGGCGCATGCATTTAATAACCTGATCATTAATGCTTATGAATCCATGAAGGACAGGGGAGTAATAACTGTTAAAGCTGAAAATATTGAGCATGTTGCTGAAACAGCAGAATTCCCGATTACGACTTTGGAAAAGCAATTTGTAAAAGTTGTTATCCAAGATCAGGGAAACGGAATCTCCAATAAAGACGTTTCCAAAATTTTTGACCCTTATTTTTCGACAAAACAGAGGGGAGCACAAAAAGGGATGGGGTTAGGGCTTGCTACAACATATTCAATAATAAAAAAACATAACGGACATATTTTTGTTGAAACCGAGCCTGAAAAAGGAACAATTATTACGATTTATCTGCCAGTGTCTAGTGAAAAAATCCAACTGCTGCCATCTATGTCCCTGAAACAAGAACAGGACAAAATCCGAATAAACAAAGTTCTTGTCATGGATGACGACTCCAGTGCTAGAGACATTGTAAGTAAAATGCTTGAACGAATAGGTTATGAAGCCCATGTTGCAGTAAATGGTGAACAAGCTGTAAAACAATACAAAAACGCAATGGACTCAGGTAAACCTTTTGATCTGCTAATTCTTGATTTGATAGTTAAAACTGGAATGGGAGGTTTAGATACTTTTAGAATACTTCGTCAAATAAAACCCGATATAATAGCTGTTTTATCAAGTAGTTTTCCCAATAATACAATCATAAAAAGCCATAAGGAAATGGGTTTCAAAAATATTTTGTCAAAACCATACACAATGAAATATCTTAGGGATTTTATTGAGCAGATAAAATAAAAAAAATAACTAAGGGAATTCCTAATAAATAAAATACCTGCATAAAGCTGGGGAATAAATCCTCCAGCTGCAAGCTAAACTACCCTAAAGGGTGCTGAATAATTAACAAAATATGACTTTAACAGCAGGCTTTAGCCTGGTTCAGCTTCTATCCTTGAGCTTTAGGTCCAGGCCGCATGGATAGATTAATATATGGCAAATCCCTAATTCTTACTTGAGGGGATTTCTGATATTAATTTATAAATTATCCCTATCAGTCCTTTCATACTTACCGGTTTTGCTATGTATTCATCTGCCCCTGCTTCCAGGCATTTTTCACGGTCCCCGGACATGGCAAGGGCAGTCAGGGCTATTATTGGCATTGCCGGCTTATTATTTTCGTTTTTATGTTCTAACTCGTATTTGCGAATCTTTTGAATAGCTTCGATTCCATCCATATTGGGCATCTGGATATCCATGAGGATAAGGTCGGGATCTTTTTCTTTTGCCAGTTTTACTGCCTCTTCACCGTCACAGGCAGTTATGACCTTATAGCCCTTATTTTGCAGGTAGGGAAACATGGTTTCTATATTGGATATATTGTCTTCAGCCAGCAAAATGGTCTGTGTAAATGCGGAGATATGTACAAGGTCATCATTGCTGACTGACAATTCACTATTATCAGTATGAAACTCTTCCTTATTAATTGATTCCCAGGCCAGGCTTACACTAAAACGGCTGCCTTTTCCCGGTTCACTTTTAAGTGATAAACTGCCCCCCAGTTTTTCAGTAAGCCGAGACACCAGTACCAAACCCAGGCCGCTTCCCTCGTAGGAGCGTGACAGACCCGAATCCAATTGAACAAAGGGTTTAAACAAGCGCTTCATATCCTGCCCGGAAATACCGATACCTTTGTCCCAGACAATAAAATCAACTGATCCCCTGTTTTTATGACAAATCGTTTCAAGACCGATCTCTTTGTTAACAGGTGTGAACTTGACCGCATTGCTGAGCAGGTTAACGAGAATCTGTTTGAGCCTGCGTGCATCTGTGCTGATATATTTTAATCTGCTGTCGATATTTACTGTTATCTTGATATTTTTTTTCAGTGCAATCTGTTTAATCATATTTACACATGAACTGCACAGCGTTTCGATCTCAACATGTTTTATTTCCATATCCATTTTTTCAGCTTCGATTTTTGACAGATCCAGGATATCGTTGATGAGCGAAAGCAGATGTTTTCCGCTTTCCTCTATCCTTATTAATGAGTTAATCTGTTTTTCATTCAATGGACCGTAAATCTGTTCATAAAGAGCTTCGGACATACCTAAAATTGAGGTCAGGGGTGTACGCAGTTCATGGCTCATATTGGCCAGGAACTCGTCTTTTATCCTGGCCCCCCTGACAAGTTCCGCATTGGTCAGGCTCAGTTTTGTAGTGAGATGTTCCAGGTGTTGTTCTGACATGCATAGCAGTTGTTCTTTTCTATTCAGCTCGGCAAAGACAGACACCTTTGTTTTCAATATTGCAGGATCATATGGTTTAATTATATAATCCACTGCATCAAGCTTATACCCCCTGGAGATATTTTCCATGCTGCTGTAATCAGCAGTAACAAATATAATTGGCACATTCTTTGTTTTTTCCCGCTGACGAATTAGTTTTGCAACCTCAAAACCATCTATTCCAGGCATCCTGACATCAAGAAGAACAAGGGCAAAGTTTTTCTCCATAAGGTGCTTTAATGCCTCACTACCCGATTGCGCCTTTATAAGACTATAATCCGGATCATCCAGCACTTGCTCAAATGCATCCAGATTTTTCTCCTTGTCATCAACAAGAAGGATATTGACCTTTGTGATACTTGCATTATTTATCATTTTAATCTCCAAAAGAGGGGTTTAATCGTGCTCTTGCTCGTGCTCGTGCTCGAAAAATAAAGAAACAAAACCAAGAACAAAAGAGCACGATTACGAGCACGAGTACGAGTAAAAGCACGATATGAAATTGTACATTTTGTAATTGATTTTTTAATCCAGTACCCTCCTTATGCTCTCTGCAAGTTTTACTTGTGAAACCGGTTTCATGATATACTCCCGTATCCCTATGCTGTCAGCTATTTCCTGTGATACCATTTCACTGAAACCTGTACATAGTATAACCGGGATATCTTTTCTTATTTTAATCATTTTCTGGGCAAGCTGGTCTCCGGTCATACCAGGCATGGTCATATCCGTTATCACGAGATCAAATTTATCAGGGTGCATTCTAAAGTTTTCCAAAGCATCAGTGCTGCTGTTGAAAGCTGTGATATAATATCCTAATTTTTCCAGCATCTGTGTCAGCATATTAATAATTCTTTCTTCATCATCAACAATCAGAATTTTTTCATTGCCTTTAGGGGGAGGGCAGGCATTGATTGATTCCGGTTGTCCGATTTGTTTTTCAAATTGCGGCAGATGCACTTGAAATTCGGTTCCCATGCCGGGCTGGCTGTCAACCTTGATATATCCCCCAAGATTTTTTATTATCCCGTAAACAACAGACAGCCCGATCCCCGTGCCTTCACCCTGTTTTTTTGTGGTAAAATAAGGTTCAAAAATTCTTTCCTTAACCGCAGGTTTCATGCCATGCCCGGTATCCCTTATTATCAGCTTAAAACAGGGAATAATATGTTCCAATTTTTCTCCAATAGCTGCTGGATCGGAAGGCAGGCAGGCGCAATCATCATTTTCTATGCATACTTCCAGTATTCCGCCTGTTTCACGCATGGCATGATAGGCATTTGTACACAGATTCATTATCACCTGGTGAAGCTGACTGGGATCAGCTTTCACAAATGCCGTCTTAACAGCCATATTCTGCCGGATTTCTATTGTGCTCGGAAGTGTTGATTTCAGGAGTTTCAATACTTCTTTTGCCAGCATGGCTATGTTTACCGGTTCTTGCTCCCGTTCACTTTCACTGCTAAAGGTTAATATCTGTGTTACCAGGTCCCTGGCCCTTAACACTCCTTTCAATATTTCATTAAGGTATTCCCGTGTTTCGCTTTTTTCAGGAACAGTATCCAGGGCCATTTCAGTGTAGCCAATGACAGGGAAAAGAATATTATTGAAATCATGTGCAATTCCTCCTGACAATGTTGCAATGGCTTCCATTTTCTGAATATGACGAAGCTGTTTTTCAAGGTCTTTTGTCTTATGCTCAGTCTGCTTACGTTCAATAATTTTTCCAATGCGTTTTGCAATGGCATTAAGCAGTTCATATTCTTCTTTCTGAAACGGCCAATGGCTGCGCTCAGGTATTTTTTCCAGATAACAGACTTCAATAGTACCGACCTCTTGATCGAATGCATGAATTTCAACTGATGCATTCCAGGGTGTTGATTTAAAATTATCTGTTTTGAATTCTTTTTTATCATAAGTTATTTGCGCGCAGCTTATTTCCGAATATTCCCATGAAGGGGGAATCAATTTAACAATCTGCTGAATTATTTCTTCAAGTGAAATACCCGGTTTTTCAACAATTCCAGAAATACTGTACAGGCAGTTAAGTTCTTTTATTCTTTCTTTAAGATCATGGGTTTGCTTTTCAAGCATTTCATCGTGCAGTCTGTGGTAACGCTTCAGCCGCGTAATGGACCGCACACGCGTCCTGAGTTCGATCTTGTCAACAGGTTTAGAAATAAAATCATCTGCTCCAGCTTCAATTCCCATCATGCGGGTTTTTTTATCATCCAGGACCGTGACCATAAATACATGGATATCAGACAGAATCGGAGTATTTCTCAAACAGCGGCATACCTCAAAACCGTTCATGTCAGGCATCATAACATCCAGGAGAATCAGGTCAGGCATGAGTTCTTCTGCTTTTTTCAAGGCATCCGGGCCATTATCTGCAAAAAAAAGATCATAATTTTCATTGAACAGCAGACCTTTCAGGATATCCCTGCTTCCCTGTTCATCATCAACAATTAGAATTCTGTATTTTTCATTCATTATTTATCCTTTTATTCGTTATATTTAACGTAGAGACACACAATCGTGCGTCTCTACAATATAGGATTAATCTTTGTTGTTTAATAAATTTAATTTAATTCTTGTTTTCCATGTTATACACTTTTTCTGCTGTATTGATAAGCATATTAAATATACCAGGTTTCATACCAATATTAATTGCTGTTGCCGCATTAAATAATATTTTCACAGGTTCCTCATGTATCTGGTTCAAATCCCCTGGCTTTTCTCCATTGATGATCCTGGCAATGGTTTCAGCATGGAATTTACCTAAACCGTCAAAGTCTGTTATTGAAACGCTGAGAAGAAAACCATGCCTTACCATATCAAAATGCTGGGAAAATGACGGGATATTATATTTATTGAGAGCTGCAATGATTTTATGAGATGTTTTTGAATTTATTGAAGCGTACATGGGAGCATAAAAAGCATCTGTTTTCAATGCCAGATCATGGGCACATTTGATTATTTCCAATTCATTTTCTTTGCTGTCAGAATGTGTGAGAAAGCACGGTACAATTTTAAAACCCCGTTCCAAAGCCACTTTTTCAATCTTGCCAATTGCAGCATAACTTCGGCCGGTTACAGTGTCTTCAAAAGGCACCCCCAGTTTTTTAAATCCAAAAATATCATGAAATGCCCTGATTTGTCTTTCATCTCTGGTTGGATCAACACGCGCATGAATATGATCATATCCTGAATCTTCAGGACTTTTAATTATTTCAGCAGCCACAGGATCAGTTGTGGAACCGACAATTGTAGGAATTGAATGCTTGTTATTGGCCAGGTCCTGACCTGCCCATGTTCCCATTGCAAGCATCAGATCAATATCACCTTTATCATTTAACCTGTTAAGGAGGATTTTCTTTGTCTCCTTCCTCGTTTTTTCATCCCAGCTATTTGAATACCAGGCATCTTCAAGAAATTTAAGATATTTGCTTTTTACATTGGCACAAACCCATGCCCACACCCTGCCTGTATCTTCATTATTTCCCTGTAAAGGAATGACAATCGGCTCAATCCAGCCGAGCCTGGAAAGGCCCTTGATTGTAGCTGTTAAAGAACTTTTATAATTTCTCCATGGACCGCCTTCAAGATAGCCGATGCGCCATTTAGCGGATATTTTTTCAGGAGGCCATACAAAATATTCCTTTTTATCTGCGGCAATACTGGTTGTAAATGATGATAAAAAGAAAAATCCAAAAAAAATAATTATAATCCAATATAATTTTTTCATAATTTTTTCCTTAAATTTGTTTTGTCAACAATAGACATTATAGGAAATAAGGATTCCCACCGTAGGGTGCGTTAGGCGATAGCCGTAACGCACCGTTATTATAAGATTGCGGTGCGTTACGCTGCGCTAACGCACCCTACAAAAATTATTTCCGATAATGTCTAATA
>JAUCGD010000843.1 GCA_030377945.1 Desulfobacterales bacterium HSG17
TATTGAAAAGGTTATAGAAGACGGAGATAAAAAAATTACTATTCCTGATTATAATGTCCGATATATAGAAAGGGAAATGTCAGATATTCTTGCAATGGATGACGGGCTTGAAGATGAAGAGGATTTTGAAGTTGTATTAACTGTTTCCGATGTAAATGACAAGATGTATCAGACTTTTTTAAGCCCCTGTGTCAAAATGATGACAACCCCGTATTCAGCAGAAATTTTAAAACAGCTTCATCCCATGCGGGTTTCACGATACGGATTTTCAGATAACAATCCTTTTATTCTTCCTGTTAAAATGCTTGTTCCTGTTGTTAAAGATAATCGGAAACCTGTTTCCAAAGACAACCTGTTTTTAAATATGGAAAAAACCTTTTCAAATAATATAGCAACGGCTCTTAACTGCTATCGTGATGTCAGGGATAATACCCAGGAATTTATGTTCAAATCCATATATGGCAATCCTTTTATGAAAATGCTCTTTCCCGAATCTCCGAAAGCTGCTCCTGATGCAAAATCGGATTTAAAACCAGATTTGGAAAAACCATGTAAAGATACAAAATCTGCCAGTGAGGATAATGCCCGCTGGATAGATGCCATAGAAAAAGGCGGTGTTGCCGAAGGTCTTGTAAGGGTTATGATCTCAATGATAGGCATAGACCATATTTTTGATGAACGCGAATTTAAATCTGCAAGCTCATTTATAAGAGAAGAAGAAAGGTTTAAAGATATAAGCCTGGAAGACCTCAAAAAGATGAGCAAGGAACAGTCACGCATTCTTCAAACAGATGAAACAAAGGCTTTGAACGCACTTTCAATACTTATTCCTGAAAGAGAAGATCGTAAACTTGCTTATGAACTTGCCCAGAAGATAGCAGAAGCAGACCTGCATCTGGCAGATGAGGAAAAGGTGCTTTTGAATAAGCTGAAAAAGATATTAAAGGTCAGACGAAAAAGACAATAGTACACTGTTTCACAAGTTTGTACAGTTGATTATGTGTATGTCTAATGTAGAGACAAGGCATGGCCTTGTCTCTACGAATGTGTACGAATTTATGATTAGTGTACTAGGATAACACAGAGGGATAGGGTTCACTCACAATTATAATAGACATTATCGGAAATAAATATTGTAGGGTGCGTTAGCGCAGCGTAACGCACCGCAACCTTAAAATAACGGTGTGTTACGGCTATCGCCTAACACACCCTACGGTGGACATCCTTATTTCCGATAATGTCTAATGATACAAATATTGGCTATGATTATTAATG
>JAUCGD010000844.1 GCA_030377945.1 Desulfobacterales bacterium HSG17
TAAATACTTATTCAATGTTTTCAGGAAATAAACTGGTTTCCCTTATTGATTCCAGAATATTTTATTCAGGCCAGGAGGATAAAAAACTTGTTGAAAAAACCAGGCAGGCTTTTGATGCAAAACAAATGAATAAAGCAGCTAAATTTTTAACAGCGCTTCTAAGCATAAAAAATCTTTCCTATGATGATCTTAAGGGAAAAGACCGTATTAAAAATCTGAAAACAGATTCGGAATATCTTGGAGACGGCAAATGGATAGACTCCATTCTGGAATTCTGCCAGGATAAAAATATAGCCATAAAAGCAATCCAGGATAATTCAAAAGATTTGCAAAAAGCTATTGAAAAGGGATTTCCATCAGGAAACTTTCTCATAATTACAACAGATATTGTTGATAAGCGCAGAACTCTTTACAAAGCAATCAAAAACAATGGCATTGTTATTGATTGCTCTGTTCCCAAAGGCAGCACCCGTGCAGATAAAATTGTCCAGAATGCTATGCTGAACGAACAGATGCAGACTATTCTTTCCAAGTATGGAAAAAAAATGGATAGAATGGCCTATCAGACCTTATGTGAAATGACAGGGTTTGATTTAAGAACCTTTAAAAATAATCTTGATACATTAGTCAGCTATACAGGCCAACGTCCCAATATTACAATAGATGACGTAAGATCAGTATTAAAACGAACCCGCAAGGACCCCATATATGAGCTGACAAATGCCGTATCTGACCGGAATATAGAGGCATCCTTATTTTATATGGAATCCCTGCTCTCCGAAGGATTTTTTCCCCTTCAGATTCTTGCATCAATTACAAAACAGATAAGAATTCTTCTTCTTGTTAAAGGCTTTTCTGAAATCCATGCAGGTAAGGTCTGGAGAAAAGGACTTTCCTATGACCGTTTCCAGCAAAGTGTTATGCCTGCAATTCAGGACTGCGATCAACTTCTGATAAAAAAAATAGATTCCTGGGAACAGGCTTTATCTGCAAATGGTATCGTAAATGAACCTGAAAGCAAGAATAAGGGTAAAAGTAAGAAAAAAAAGAAATCCGTTCCATCAACAGATCTTATTATTGCAAAAAATCCTAGAAGTGCTTATCCTGTCTATCTTGCATTGCAAAAATCTGAAAAATATACAAAGAAAAAACTATTCAGTATAATGGAGAAACTGGGTAAGGCTGATATTCAGCTTAAAACAACAGGCAGGAATCCCAGGCTGGTGTTAGAAGAAACAGTATTTTATATCTGCAGATCCGATTTATGACAGCCT
>JAUCGD010000845.1 GCA_030377945.1 Desulfobacterales bacterium HSG17
TAGCCACACTTTCAGGACATTTTAATTTTCTCAATTAATATTGGTAAAAAGGATTTGCAGTTTTCAACCACCCCATAATCCACCTGTTCAAATACGGGGATTTTTCATCAATTTTTTATTGATAAAATCCTAATTTTGATAATATATTATCCCAATTATGTCATTTAATCTATAGCCTATTCATATACCGATCTCAATGGGGGGCTCTCCCCATTTTGAGTGGTGGAAACCCTTCTTTATAAAATCATTGAAGGTAAAGTATGGTAGCAACAGACTAAATTTACTAATTCAAAGAAGCATTTGTTCAAGATACTGATCGAAGGGGCGGGTTACATTCCCCGTACCTTTATCATGTAGGCCTTCAGATCCCTGTTCAGGTCCTTCGAGATCATCATATCAGGGCGAGTTTCAATGATTTTTTTAAACTTTTTGTTGGCTCTGGTTATTACACTCTCTTTTCCTGATGCTTTCCATTTATCATAGGAATCCCAGCGGGAGACCGTGGGCAGCCACTGGTTTCTAAATCGTTTAAAAGTGTCGGGATGAGACAGGTAGCTTCTACCAGGTCCAATTTCTTTTATCACATCCAAGGACATTTCACTCTCTGAAGTATCCACCCCATCACAAATACGGATCACCCGGCTCATAATCTCTTCATCAATGATGAATTTTTCATAGGAGATGGTCATGATGGCATCCAAAACCCCGAACACCTGCTCCACCATATGGCCTCCGGCCATAAGTCCCATCAACATATTTTGCATGGTTTCATAACCAGCCTGTACATCTACTTCTTTGGAATCGGTCATACCGGCCATGATCCGGGTTGGAACTTTGTAGAAATCAATAGCCATCTGGAGGCAGGTGGAATTGATTAAAAACTGTTCTGGTGGCGCATAGATGCATATTGCAGTGCGCATGTCCGCCATTGTTGAAGCAGGACAATACACAGCCGGACATCCAGGATTAATCAGTTGTATTAGAGAGATACCAGCCATAATTTCCGCATTCTGCTGGATAATGGTGCCGAAAAGAGTCATGGGGGAGGTTACCCCCGCAAGTGCACAGGGTAGAATATAGACTGATTGGTTCTTTTTGGCATAGGCAATAATTGTTTCCAAAGTTTCACGAGCGAATTTCAATGGACTATAGTGTGTCGCATATGAATTGATACACAAAATCAATTATAAACTGTCCATTTTAATGTCTGACTTCCAAAATTCATCCTCAAGTTTTTTTATTTTTGAAATGATTGCTGTACATGTTTTTGCAGA
>JAUCGD010000846.1 GCA_030377945.1 Desulfobacterales bacterium HSG17
ATCACAATAATTTTCCCAGCTTTATTAATATTAACTAACTTACTTCTTTTTTTTTCTTTTTCTTTACTTCTTTGAATTGCCTTTTTTTTTTGAGTTTTTTTTAAAATTTTGCTCATCCGCCCGGAGAGAAAAAGATTAAGTTAAAAAACTTTGGTGGGGAGAGGGGAATTTTTTTTTGATAATTAAGTTAGGTAAGAAAGTCCGAGTTACTTTTTGTGGGGTTGTTATTTTTTTAAAACTTTTTTCAGGGCATTTAGAAAAGCTAAATTTTCTTTTTCAGTACCTGTATTAACACGTAGATATGTAGCAAACCCGTATGATTTCATTGATCTTACAATCACGCCAAGTTTTAACATCTGCTCAAAGACTGTACTGGCATCTGTTTTAAGATCAAACATGAAAAAATTGGCATGGGTTGGCAGACAATCAATTCCAAAAATTTCAAGTTCTTTAAAGATAAAGTCGAGGCTTGAATGGGTGGATTGAATACTTTTATTTAAAAATTCTTCATCACCAAGTGCAGCAACAGCTGCAACCTGGGCAAGGGAATTTACATTAAAGGGCTGCCTTATACTATTTAAAACCTGGGCTATCTCTCTATCCATAATTCCATATCCAACCCTGAACCCGGCAAGACCATAGGCTTTTGAAAATGTTCTAAGGGTGACAATCCTTTTGTCATGCAAAGGATTTGTTAGAGAATTATACACATTATCATCTCTTACAAATTCAACATATGCTTCATCCACAACAATGATAATATCATCTGGTATTTGTTGAGCAAAATCATTAAACTCATCAAAGGAAATTGTAGATCCTGTTGGATTAAAAGGGTTGGTAATAAAAATCAATTTGGTTTTTGATGTAATTTTATTAACAAGCCCCTGAAGATTAGTGGAAAAATCATTTAAAGGAACCATTACAGGCACACCTTTAGCTGTTTTTACGCTTATTTCATACATTAAAAATGAAGGCAGTGGCATCAAAGCTTCATCGCCTTGGTTTAAGAAACCATGACATAAAAGTGCAATAATTTCATCTGAACCATTGCCAAGGACAATATTCTCCCGCGATATATCAAATTTTTTAGCAAGTTTGTTATTTAAAGCATGGGCACCAGATTCCGGATACCTGTTCATATTTTTCATGGCTTTTAGAACTGCATCACCAACCCTGGGAGAAAAACCCAGAGGATTTTCATTTGATGCAAGCTTGATCACCTTTTCAAGCCCATACTGAAGTGCAACCTCCTCGATGGGTCTACCAGGCTCA
>JAUCGD010000107.1 GCA_030377945.1 Desulfobacterales bacterium HSG17
TGGCCGGGGGAGAAGCATATGACTTGCCCTGGATGCAGGTGATGAATATGCATAATGCGTTTTTATTTACGCCTAACACGTTTTAATTGTTCAGGATTCAAAAAGTCAATAGATATAGACTGATCCGTCCAGTTCCTTCATCATTTTTCCAAGTGCCAACATATTCATCACCATCAGACTCTATATAAGTTCCATGACCTTCTTTTTTATCATTTTTCCAAGTGCCAAGATATTTATCGCCATTTGCCCATGTATAAGTTCCCTTTCCATTTCTTTCACCATCTTTAAACTTTCCAACGTATTTATCGCCATTTTTCCATGTTTTAGTTCCTTGTCCATTTGTACAATTGCCAATGAGACACTCTGCATATGTACAGATTGGATATAAATATACAATAAATATAACTGACAATAGCAAAAATAATAATTTCATAGTTAAGTATCTAAGTCCTTTAATAATAAACATAAGGCTAACGCTAAGCTAACCGGCGCAAAAGGGTGGAGGGAGCGATAGCGACCGGAACCCTTTTGCGTCCGAGTTCAGCGCCGGGTTATATTTGATTCTGTTTTTGTGATGCAAAGAATTCAACATCAAATTTACATTTTATTCATTCTTCCCTTTGCTTACAACAGCACCAAAAGAGATTTTGATAGATTTAATTTTATTGGCAACAATCAAGTACGGTGAGGTATTCATCACGTTGCATAATCTCAAAGTACGGTGAAAAGAATCACCTGCAAGTGCAACACTTGTTTGTAAGAGATTTTAACAGCTTTCAATTTTGTTGACAATGATCAAGTACGGTGAGGTATTCATAACCCTGCATAATCTCAAAGTACGTTGAAAAGAATCACCTGCAAGTTATAACTATTGTAAAATTAAATAAATTTTACTGCAAATGTCTAATTTTTGGTTTTGAACATTTTACTTTTCCAGGCATCTGGTGAAAATTTGTAATTCCATTTTTCAAAAATTTTCTTTAATTCACCTGATTGAAATAGTGTTATTATTCTTTTGTCATAAATTTCAATAAGTTTTTTTGATTTTTCGGAATTCGCAAAAGACATGTAAGTATTTTCATTCCATACGTTTTCTATACCATAATGTTCCATGTCGATATTATTATTTTTGATATAATTTTCAAAATCAGCAAGAACGTCTAAGTAAAAATCAGTTCTGCCTTTAACCACCATCTGCCATGCAGAAGCATGAGTTTTTGCTTCTGTCCACTTAAATTTCTTTGATTTAAGATGATGATTTTTGTGAAAATCATATCCAAATATCCACACCAAACTTTTGTTTTCAAGTGTTTCTATCCCTTTCCATTTTTTTATATTGTCTTTTCGAAAGACAACATACTGTTGCAGTACATTCATAGGATAGACAGGTGTGATATAGGCATTGCTTTTAAGTACATCTACCATAGCATCAGCTTGATTTGTCATCAGCATTTTTTCAGCACGTTTCCAGGGAACAATTTTATATGTCATCTTAATACCGGCAGGCTCGTATATGCTACGCACAATATCAAAAAATAGACCTGTTCCGTCCGCATTCGTTTGACCAGGCCACGACGGAGTAAATATGCGAATTGTTCTTATTCCACTGCTTGTAGCATATGTCGGAATTGACTGAAATAAAACAATAAATATCATTAGAATTATTTTGAAAATATTCTTCATGTCATTTTCTTGCGTTTTGTGATTCTGACTGTGTAAACAACCGTAAAAAATATAACGCTAAGCTAACCGGCGCAAAAGGGTGGAGTGAGCGCTAGCGACCGGAACCCTTTTGCGTCCGAGTTCAGCGCCGGGTTATGTGGCTTTTATCATTTTTTGGAGCTTTTGATATGATATCTACAAAATACAAAAATAGAATTAAATTATGGCATGGATATAATTTAACATAATTTCAGTTAATTATAAACAGATTATTTATCATTGTTCGGCAATTTGCTGAAGGATATAGATTGCATCTTCCAATCCTAACCTATCATCATCATTAATATCTTCAATGACTCCAATGCCTGTTACTTCCATTCCGCATATAATTTGCAGGATTTTGATCAGATCGCTCAGGTCTGCTGAAGCATCAAAATTTACTGCGGCCTGATTGTTCTCTTCAATTGATTCTGCAATTTTATTATTTGGATCAACAATGGTTCTGAATATGACCTGATTTGCAGTAAAATCCAAGCCTGCCCAAGCTGTATACATGACTTCTGCTGATTTTCCGGGTTCGATACTCGGCCCCTGCATTACAATCATATCTTCATCATTAACTTGGTATAGAACTTCCACATTCTCGGCTGTAATAGTGCCGTTATTTTGAATCATAGCAATAATATCAACAGAACCGTTTGAGCGTTCCGTGATTCTACATCGTAAAAGTTCTAGTTCCGGTTTCAGCGCATGAAAAATTGCGGTATTGTCAGTTTCATCAGCTTCTATCACCGTATTATCAGGGTCAACAACAGCATATACCGAATAAGGGGCATCCTGGGGAATTGTCCAGTTTATAACTGCCTCTCCGGTATTTCCGGCTTTGAGCATGGCAGGTGAGACAAAGGCCGTGTCAATTAATATGCCTGAATTATCGGGACTACCCAGATAAAACGAGACAGGTATATTGTTTAATGCGGTGTCCCCTTTATTTTCAACCCTGCATATCAGTGTGGTCTGCATTCCGGGTGTGGGGCTGCCTGATTCAATACTCAGATTTTTTGAATTAACTGCCAGATTTTTCTGAAGTTTATAAGTTAAATGGGAAAGGTTGTTTATTCCGGTTTCTGGGTTTTCTTTGTTGAAAATCAGGTGGAATATGCCGTCAGAAGAAAACACACCGGAAAAATCTTTTTCCATTTCCTTGTCTTCAGTAAGCCGCAGGTCACTGCTCCAGATATTATTATTCATGTCGTATATACTGTAAAACAGGTCTATGCCTTTATTGTCTAAATTCTGCCAAAGCAATATCAGGTTATTCTGCGGGTCAATTGCAAGCCGGTAATCTGTAAAGGTCAAAGTGTTGCTCTGCTCTCTTATGGTTTCATATGTTCCTGAATTCAAATTTGTAAGCCGTACCAGAGTGCTGTCTTTAAGCCAGATCAGTTCCAGGGAATTATCATCTTTGTATACTGCTTTGGGGCTGACATCCGCCACTGCATCATTTGTAAGTCTTGCAGGGCTGTTCCAATTGTTTCCGTCAAATATTGTGTAAAATATTTCTTCATCATCAGTGGTGAGAAGATTGCCATCCATATCTTTCACATATGCAAGTATGGCTTCACTTCCATTATAGGCTAAAGAGAACTTAAAAGAATTTTCGAATGTATCAGGCAAAGTTTCGATATTGTCAAATGCTGTACCGTTCCAAAGGGCATAACGGATTTCATCCGGTGAAGTGCTACCTCCGACCAATTCACTCTGTTTGTTACTGATCCAAGTAAGTAAAAGATTTCCGTCCTGACCCCTTTTCAACATGGGATTGCTATCCAGATAGCTGTTATCTGTCAGAGCAGCCGGTTCAGTCCAAGTATAATTTGCCGAGTCATATACTGCATAGACAATTTCCATTTCTTTTACCATAGCGACAATATCGCCATCGAAATTTTCATTCTTGACTCTTTGCCAAACAGCTACAATTTTACCGTTCTGATCAAAAGCAATGGAAGGTGAAAATTCAGCGCGTGTATCATTTTTTATGGACACGGTATCAGTATAATTTTGTCCGTCATAATAAATGAAATTTATTTCTGTTGCCTGTAATGTGGTATCCGCAGAATCAAAATACACATAGATAATGCCGATTTTGCCCTGATGTTCTGTCAAGACTGGAACAGCATGGGGATATACGTTTTCAATGATTTTATATTCATCTGCGCCTGCTCCACTTCTGCTGATTCTGGTTCTTTTCTGATTTGCCGTAAACTGATTGTAGGGAGTTTGATTAAGAAAATCTCTGGATACAGGCTGGAATCCGGTATTGTTATACGTTAAAGATATCCTTCTGTTCCCGGTGTTTTCAGGATAGCTGAAGGTGTGTCTGCCTTCAAAGTTGTCGGTATAAAGCCATGCTGTCAGTTCAGCTTTAGCAGAAAGATATGATTCAATTTTTGTCAGATAATCTGGATCAGCAGGAACTTGCCAGAAGATTTGGTTTACAGCCGAGCCTGAAAACTGCACACTTATTTTATCGGTGATGTTTAATGACAAGCCTAATCCTATGCCGTTACTTATATCACCTTCTGCACTATGAAAACCGAGAGTTCCTGTGTCATCAATAATTTTGAGGCTGACATCAGAACCTATATTCACACTTCCTGTAATTTCAGCAGAATTATTCAGCCATTGTAAGCTTCTTCCCACTATGGGGAGATTTTCAGCGCTTTCCAATGCTGGTATCAGGGTAACCGGCCCAACTGTCTTTTTTATTGTGCCGTTGATACCTAAAAGAAGGTTTGCTCCTTTCCAGACTAATCCCTGTCCGGGAACATAGTCAATCAAACCCTCGCCTTTGATTTCACCTTCAATTGTCTGTCCTGCTGCTTCAAAACCGGTTTGACCTCCGATAGTTACTTCTCCTTCTCCGTTTGTTTTGAATTTTATGTCCAAAGTTGCCTGTGAAGAGAGGATACCGAAATTATTTCCTCCGATAAATGGAAATGTTTTCCAGATATTCCAGAGAGTTGGCCCTACTGTATTTTGATTAATCTGGATTTCTATGGGTTCTGAAGGCCAGCTTTGTTCCAGAGAATAGGTTGCAATGTCATCGCCAAGTTCGACTCTGAACATTCCAAGATCTTTTGACCAATCTGGGATGGGAAGAACAACTGGGTGAAGTGTGAACGGTACGGTTTCTTTTTCTCCGTCTTTGCTGATTGAATATATGTTGAAAGTGTTTGCTGTTGAATCCGGGTCGGTTTTTAAACTTGATCCCATATTAAGGGTATATGCTGCGCCGTTTTCATTGCCGTCAACCTGATAGCTAACGCCGTTTATTTCAAATTCCACATAACCGGAGTCCTGATTCCCCCAATCAATCTCTGTTGTGTATTCATTTTGAAGAGATATTCCGTCTAAGAAAACGCTTCCATATTTGGATTCTGTGTTGATAATAATAGATTCATTGTTCATATCTATTGGTTTTAATAGGATATCTATATTTGATTTTGATAAATTCGCTTGAAAAGAAGAATAGTTACAACAAAAAAAATCAAAAGCGTAGTTATCTGTACCCTCAATAATTAATTTATAATAACCACTATCGTTACTGTATGCGTTATATTCACTAGCATCAAAAATATAAGATGAAAAACCATTAATATCGGAATCCACTATCCAAGCTCCTTTTATAGGTCTCTTGGTCTTCACATCTTTTACATAACCTTCAACAAATTTAAAATTTCGAGATGGACAAGGACCATACTCATTTTCTTTATACCAAGTTCCATCATAATATTCTTCTTGAACACCGCATTCAACACCATCACCATATACCCCTTTCTCAAATGGGTGAAAATTTTCTATTAATTTACTATAATATTTACCATGACGCTTTCCATATTCGTATTTATATTCTGTTATGGTGCTACCATCTGTCTCAGTCCATAATCCATGTTTAACACCTTCTTCATAGTTGCCTATCTGTTGTTGGGCAACACCTTGTTTTAAAAGATATTCCATGAAATATTCATTGATATTATGTATCCATAATCCATGGCGCTTACCATTCTGATATTCACCTTGATTTTTTAATACACCACTTCTAAACCAACTTGTATATTCACCATCTAAAATACCATCTTTGAATTCAGCTTGCTTGAACATTTGACCGTTATCATACCATTCTGTAAAGGTATCAGTTTTGAGATACAGAGCCGCCAGCAGACATTCAGAATCTAAATGATAAGTATATTGCACATTAATTTGTCCATTTTCGTAATAATCTTTGAAAACTACTAAATTTTGTGCTAAATTGTAATCATATTCTCTCAGTAATACTCCATTAGAATCCCATTCAGACCATAATCCACTTTCTTGATTATATACATATAATCCTTTTCTGCTCATCTGACCGTTATCATACCATTTTGTGTATTTACCGTGATACATATCTATCTCTAGTCGATGTAATGATAAGAGAGGTTCTGGCTTTGGATAGAAAGTAAATTGTGTGGAAATTTGTCCATTTTCATGATAACTCTTTTGGGATACCAAATCATTTTCCGAGCTGAATTCACTTTGACTACTTGGTATCCCGTTAGAATACCATTTAGACCAGACTCCGGTTATCTTCCCGTCAATAAAATCCCTCTGTTCATCCATTTGACCGTTATCGTACCATTCTGTATAAGTACCGTGTAGAATCCTGTGATATGTAGTAGTGTTATAATCATCACGAATACTATAATAAGTATATTGCTCTCGAATTTGTCCATTTTCATAATACCATTCGTAAGTTATCAAATCGTTTAGCAGATTGTATATATATTTATGACTTAGTATTCCGTCAGAAAGCCAATAAGACCAGATTCCGTTTTCCTTGCCATCAATATATTCCCTCTGTTCATCCATTTGACCGTTTTCATACCAAGTTGTATAGGTACCGTGTAGCATGAACCTATTTTCAGAACTATAACCCGTAACTCGTTTCCAAATTTGTCCATTGTCGTAATACTCCTCGTAAGTTTCTAATTCATATCCCTGAGCATGAACTGTCTGTAAAAAAGCCGTTAAGAATAACACTGCAAATATAACTACATTTTTTTTCATTATTTATTTCTTCTCCTTATTAAAAATGAATGATTAAATTTATCAAAAATTTGTATGAATTTTATTCTATTACCACAAAAAGCCACACTTTTAGAGTATCTATTTTGCAACGGATAAAAATTTGGTAGTGCTTAATATGTAGTGCCGTTATATTTTTATTAATTATAAATAGTTAAGAAAATATGTCATTTCAAGCATACTGCAATTTTTTGATGAAATCAGGTTATGAATACATATTTCCCAAGAGTATCACAATTCGGAATGGCATCCATACTTTCAGTCTGTGAAATATTAGCATCTACGATAACTAATTGTTATTTAAGTTGTTTGTGGTAGCACTACATAATAAGCACTACCAAAAATTTTAAAAATATAAAGTATATACATATATAATCAGCCACATAACGCTAAGCTAACCGGCGCAAAAGGGTGGAGGGAGCGATAGCGACCGGAACCCTTTTGCGTCCGAGTTCAGCGCCGGGTTATATGGCCTGCATTAATATTCAAATTCATGAAAATGCCAAGCTTGATCTTTTAGATGCGGATATTGCTTTATCAGATCATTAGCTAATTTTAAATCTTCATCTGCTTTATTATTCTTTTTCAAACGCTTAAAATTTATAATTCTTGTTCTAAGTGTTATAAGTAGTGTTTCTTGTGGAATTTCTTTTTTAACCTCTTCATTAATAATTTTCGTAAATTCTCTAATTGCTTGTTCAGGTTTATTTGCTTTACTTAATGCAACACCATATTGATGACGTGTTATAACATCATTTGGATTATATTCTAAAGATTTTTTTAGCGCTTCTACACAGCCATTTTTATCTTTTTGAATAACTAATACTCTTGATTTTATTATATAACAGAGGGAACCAGTTTTCTTTGTTGCTCTTTTGCATGCTTCATTTATATCTTTCAGTGCTAAACCTATACGGTTTCTTGCAAGCTGATTACTTGCACTCATTGCAAATACATATGAACTCTGTGGAGCGAGGTCTTTTGCCTGTTTAAATAAATTATCAGCTGCATCTGTATTACCTGAAAAATACTCAGATTGACCTCGGCTGCAAAGGATAGCAGCTTTTTTTTCATTATCGGTATATAATCCATATTGTTCAAAAATATTCTCAAATCTGTATGTTTCAGATTCTTTTAATTCTAATTGATCATTGTATATTTGATATCTCTGTCGGCATTTTTCTTCAAAGTCACCCATTTCACATAGTTGATGTTGAGCAAAAGATAGTGTTATAGGCAAAGCAGTATAAACAATATTACCTTCAGGTTCTTGAATTGATTTTGTAACCAAAGTTACATTGATTAGTTCTGATAAAGCCCGTTCAATACGATCTATTTGCCAACCAAGGGTAACGGATAATAAATCAACAGTGGGTGGTCTCGTATCATATATTGACATAATTGCTAAAACAGCTCGAGCGTCTTTGGATATTCGATTCCATATATTTCTAAAACTGAATTCAAGCACTGGAGAATCATTCTCCATTATATATTTCAATTCTTCTTCAATATTTCCTGATAATTTATACCTTCCAATTAGCCATTGAATTGCAAGAGGTAAACCACCAGTAACAGATTTAACTCTTGATATTATATCATCGTCAAAAGGGAAGTTTACGTCAAGCTCATGTTTTTTTATATTAATAAATTCTTTTATCTCAGAAATATTTAATTCTTCAACAGATACAGGTAACTCCCATCCTCCAGTCCTTTCTCGACTTGTAATTACGACTTTAGTTTTAGTTTCAGGAGGAAGTCTTTGAATAAATTCAATAATTCTACCATCAGATACTGTTTCCATATTATCAAGAACTATGAGGGTTTTCCAAGCAGATAAAATTTCTTCTGCAAGTTCAATCTTTTTCTTAATGGTATCAGGTGGAACTTCTTCAAATACACGAAAAATATGGTCTAGAAGATTTTCTAATGAATATAAGGAACGTCCCAATAATTTTTTTATTCCAGTAGGACTTAAGTATGTTTCTTTTGCCGTTAACTGAATTATTGCTTCAAAGGTTTTATTTTCAAAAAATTCATACGTCGCCCAATTTACTAATGCTGACTTACCAACGCCACCAGGGCCATGAACATTAATGATCCAAATTCTTGGATCTTTCGTAATAGCTTCAAAAACTTTTTCTCTTAATTCGTTGCGACCAATAAAAGTATCATAGCCTTTTTCTAATAATCTATAAGTATTATTTATTACAGCAAAAGGAGAAGAAGAATCCGATTTAAATGAATCTTCATCTGAGCGATCTGCTAACCTTTCAACTAATTCTCTTACAGAATCTAAAGATTTTGCTCTTATTGTTGAATCATTTTCTCTAATATATATTTCGCCTTGCCGTATACCGTAAGATTCTTTAGGCAAAAAGCTACGTTTCGTTAATGATGGAGTATATCGTTTACTTCTTTTTTTGCTTGATCTTACATAAATCAAAGCGAATTTAGTCTTTCCTCTTTTTAGCATAATTTCGTGATGTACAATATAAACATCAATTGTTAATCCAGTACATTTTATAATTTTATCTTGCAGTTCTTTTGAGTCATATGGTAAAAAATTCTGTATTCCTATGGGTATCCAAGATTTGTCTTTAACCCCAATAACTAAATAGCCACCTCCGACATTTTTTAATGCTACAACATCTCTTGAAAAATTGCATGCACTGCTATCACTTGATAAAATAAGACTTTCTTTATAGTCTAACCACTCGCATTCGGTTCGACAATGGAGTAAATATATCAATGCATCTTTACTCATATCACCTTCAATAACCATTCTTTCGAGTTTAGCAAAATTCATAGAAACTCCTATCTTTTTAAGCCATATAACGCTAAGCTAACCGGCGCAAAAGGGTGGAGGGAGCGATAGCGACCGGAACCCTTTTGCGTCCGAGTTCAGCGCCGGGTTAGATTTGTTTTTCGTTTTTTATGCGAATTTTTGATAATAAACATAATTCTCAAGGTTTTCCAGTTTTCTTCGGCAGCGTCAAGTCAGTTAAAATCGTCATCCGCAACCACAGCAATAGTTGAAAGAGATTTTTTGTAATTGAAAATTCTGTTGCTAATAGTCATAGCTGGTAACATACTCATAATGTGGTATAAACGTCAAGTCAGTTAAAACATCAACTGCAATTTCAGCAATAGTTGAAAGAGATTTTTTGCAATCGACAAGTATCATTTATTTTTAGGTTTCAATGAGTTACAAATACAACCTTTTCGTACATAGACCGATTATTATTTCACTCATTTTTTTCTACTTCAGTTATAATATTCATGCTCCCCGTTTTTAATATATTGGAATATTAGCATTAATCTAATAACT
>JAUCGD010000847.1 GCA_030377945.1 Desulfobacterales bacterium HSG17
AATCTTTTCCAAACATCATTAAAGATTGATAATCATGACCTTTGGAATATTGAATGTTTAAGTTATCTTCTGCTATGTTCTTCCAGGTAGTTTCATAATGCTCATGCACATCTTTTAACAGCAGTTTTTCCCCTATGAGTTTTTCCTGATAGAATATTTCCAGGGTTTTATGAATAGCTGTACCAAATTCAAGTGCCTGATTTTTAAATTCCATGGGTATTTTATCTATTTTAGAAAACTTATATGACAAACTGCACTCAACATAGGTTCCTATACTGCTGGCGCTTAAATGTTCTGTTTTCCTTAGTTCACTTAAAACCATTTTAAGTTCCTCCAAATAAAAAAGGGACAAGACCTGCATGTGTAAGCAAATCTCATCCCTTTAATAAATTGTTAAATGTTAATATTTATGCAGCTTGTTGAATACTTCGAATTAAATCTGATGCATCTGCAGAAGATAGTTCATCAAGAGGCTTGCCGTAATCTTCCATTACAATATTCTCAAGCGCTTCAATTGATATTCCATTGCGGCGTGAAAGATTATAAATTGCTCTTTTTTGTGCTTCTGAAAAAGATGGCATATCCTGGTTTGGTTTTGTATCTTTGGCTTCTTTTTCCTTTGAATTTACCTTTTTAACAGGTTTAGCTGCTTTGGTTTTCTTAGGTTCAGATTCCTTTGTTACAGTCTCTTTTTTAACAGCTGTAGGTTTTGTTTTATCAGGTGTTGCTTTCTTTCTGGTAATCTTTCGCTTTGTTTTAGAACCCACAATATCATCAAGCGAATCTAATTCCTCAAGACAGGCAATACCAATATTGCACATATCTCTTAATGCTCGACCTTTAGCTCTGGTGCTGGCCATTCTGATTAAATGTTTTGCAATCAAGTCAGTACAATTAAAAGGATTTGCATCACCTATATCTGAAAACACTTCACCATTTTTTCCTTCTGCAACAGCACGACATATTGCTTCATTATTATTTTCTTTTGTCGGAAACTGCAGCAATTCAACTTCAAGTTTCAGTAAACCTTTTTGAGTCGCCAAATCAAGAACTCCTGCATACAATACAAAATCTTTACCCTTGATATTTTTCAGGAATCCTTCTTTAAGCCTTGGAGTATTCTTATCCAGAAATTTTGTTGATTCAATATCCTCATCTGGAGCTGAATTTTCTACAGCAAGGATATGTTTGCACTTAAATTCAGGGTCTTTTTTAGCATTACGAGCATAATCTCCGCAGGTGCAACCATGGACATCTT
>JAUCGD010000848.1 GCA_030377945.1 Desulfobacterales bacterium HSG17
TAAGTACAGATTCAGGTTTTTTTAAGGCAGAAGAAAAAGTTTTAATAAGAGTTTCTGTAAAAAAACCATTCTCATAAACAGAAACCTTCTTATACTTTCTCTCAAACATTTCCCAGGGTAGAAGACCTTTTTCATCTAAATTTTTTAAAGACAAAGGAGTTAGTACAGCAAATGGTCTGCAAGATTCCTCTAACATTTCAGATATTCCTTCTGTATGGGCACCTCCAATTATCATTGCAACAATAGAAATATCTTCTTGTTCAGCGACTTGTTCAGTTAATTTAAAAAGTGTCTTATCTGCTTGTTTACGTTTACTTAAAAATTCAAGATAATCCTCCATAGCCTGACGGTCATCTTTACTAATTTTTAAGGATAGCTTTTCAGCGCGTTTTTTAATAGCTTCTGCTATATCAAAATTTTCTTCAATTGATCTGGTTTTAATAGCTTTTTTATCACTTAAAGTCTTAATTTTATTTTGAGCCCATTTTTGATTAGAAGATGAATTTTTAGAAATTTTAGTAAGATAACTGTTAAGAGCCTGTAAGATTTTCTTAGATTCAAACTTCATCTCATATCCATCTTTAGTCTCAATAGGATGCAGCTCAATATCATCGTAAACCAGTTTCATAAACTCAGCACTGTTTATCTCACCTTCTTTTAAAAGGCTGACAGCAATGCCGGCTTTGCTTGAAGGTTTCAAGCACTTAGTAGCATCATCAAACCACTGTGTATTTATTTTGGGCTGCTCTTTCAGATATCCCTCTAAAGCAATATCTTTCATTCCATATTTATCGTGAAGTCGAACTAAGGCTATTGCACTTTGAATCTGTATTGCTAATGAATCATGGCTTTCTTCAACAATTACAACAGGGGTACATTTTATTTTATGTAACTGGGTCACTTCAGCAAAATCTTTGGATACAGTGTTTGCAATCAGTTCAAGGTCTTGTTCCTTTTGTTCAGCTTCAGCTCTATCAAAAAATGAAAACATTACTAAGACTAATAAAACCCCTGATATTATTATACCATTAAACATACTAATCTTTTTTTTCATCAGTCAATCTCCTTTTAGGATAAAATTTCAAAATAAATTATGGAAGATTTTATAGAATTTTCAGAGATTTTTGTCAAAAACATTCAAACATTCAAACATTTTGCAATATTTGCAGGGCAGGCCCCTTGCCTGTCCTTGAACGAGGGCAACCACAGGGGTTGCCCCTACAAGAAATGTTATAAAACTTATGCACAGGAACTTATC
>JAUCGD010000013.1 GCA_030377945.1 Desulfobacterales bacterium HSG17
GCGTTACGGCTATCGCCTAACGCACCCTAGGTTTCCATAATGTCTATTAAAATATATTACAATAATTCAGCTTAAGAATCCAAATGTTGGGAAATAATTGTGTTTGATAGTGTGATTCAAAATTTTTTTAATGCTCTTCAATGGGGAAGTTTTTATTCACTCATTGCATTGGGCTATACCCTTGTTTACGGGGTTCTTACCCTGATTAACTTTGCCCACGGCGACATATTCATGGTTGGGGCTTATATTGCCTTTTTTGTATCCAGTTTTATCCTGGCACAAATGTCAGGGCTTCCGGGCTGGGCAGTCATGACGTTGACCATTCCTCTGACCATGATTTTAACTGCCTGTGTAGGTGTAACCCTTGAGCGCGTAGCCTACCGCCCCTTGAGGCGCAAAGGTGCAAACAGGCTTTATGTGGTTATCACAGCTCTTATGTGCGGCCTGATTCTTGAAAACGGAAACCTGGCTCTTTTGGGAGCAAGCAGGAAAAGTTTTCCTGAACTGGTGGATAAGGTGATTTATACGGTCGGGTCAGTTAGCATGACCAATCTTAAAATAGCTGTTATCTTTTCAGCCATCCTGGTTTTTATCCTTCTCCAGTTTATCGTAACAAAAACAAAAATCGGTATGGCAATGCGGGCTATTTCCTATGACAAATTTGCAGTTCCCCTTATGGGCATTCCCATTGATACTATTATTGTATTTACCTTTATACTGGGTTCTTCAATGGCAGGGCTTGCAGGGCTGCTTTACTCCCTTTCCTATCCGATTTTAGACCCTTACATGGGCGCTCTCATAGGCTGGAAAGCCTTTATTGCAGCAGTTGTGGGCGGTATTGGCGATATTCGCGGAGCCTTCTTAGGAGGATTTCTCCTGGGATTTGTTGAAATCCTTGTTGTTGCTTTTTTTCCGTCCACTTTCAGGGACCTGATAGCTTTTTCAATTTTACTTATCATCCTTATATATAAACCCACCGGTTTATTCGGTGTAGCAAAAACTACAAAGATATAAATAACTATGCAAAATTTTTCCGGGCAAAGATTTTCTGTGCAAAGATTTTCCGTACCAATTATGCTGACTGTTCTTGTACTGACCCTGGCAGGTTTATCTTATTACGAATTCATGGACCTGTATATTCAGTCGGTAATTATGTTTATCGGTATTAATATTATTCTTTCCTCAAGCTTGAATATTGTTAACGGCTATATGGGAGAATTTGCCTGCGGTCATGCAGCATTCATGGCCATAGGTGCTTATGTTTCATCTACTTTAAATGTATTCCTTTTTACAAAAGACAAGGTTTTTGGCCTGCCTTTACTTTCTCCTGAACTGGCGCTTTACTTTTTTCCCCTGGTGCTTCTTGCGGGCGCTTTGGCAGCAGCCTTTGTTGGAGGTCTTGTAGCTATTCCATCCTTTAAAACAAGGGGGGATTACCTTGCAATTATTACCATTGCAGCAAATTTCATTGTGACCAGCACTATTATCAATATGAATTCCATTGGCGGAGCCAGGGGGTTTATGGGCATGAAAAAGATCATGTATGCAATGGAAGATGTGATAGAACTGCCCTGGATGCTTATCTGGGTTATTCTGTCCACCATTTTCACAATATGTCTTATCAGGCGTTATGTTTCCTCCACATTTGGCAAAGGAATAATTGCAATCCATCAGGATGAAGTGGCTGCTGAAATCATGAGCGTTAACACCAATAATATGAAACTGGTGGCATTTATGATCTCATCAGGTCTGGCCGGTCTGGCCGGAGGACTTTTTGCCCATATCCTGGGCTATATCAATCCCGGATCTTTTGGTATCCTCAAATCAACAGAATGCCTGGTCATGGTTTACCTGGGGGGCATGGGCTCATTGAGCGGGTCTGTTATTTCGGCCATTCTTTTTACTCTTCTTCTTGAAGGATTGCGTTTTGTGATTCCCTGGATAAATTCAGGTCTTCATTATATCCATCTTCTGCCTGACACCTATGAAATCAGTCAGGTCTGGAAATGGGTAATGATTCCCCTTATCCTGGTTTTCCTGATGCAGTTTCGACCTGAAGGCATTATGGGTAATAAAGAATTGTCAGATATATTTCCAAAATTGAAGAAATGGTATAAATTTAAATAACAACTACAAAAAGAGTAAAAAAATGAGTCCCAGTTACAACCATGCAGCAATAACCATGATAATTGGTACGGAAATTAATAAAACTCGTAAATTTCGTGCTTTTTCCGAACTGACACTTCTCATTGACGGAAAAGAACATATACCGGATATTTCAGTTTATAAATGGCGTAAAATTGATATAACCAGGGATATAAAAAAAATGGAAGAACTGCCTTTAATGGCAATTGAAATTCTTTCACCAACCCAGGCTGTTGAGGATTTAATTGGAAAATCAGAAATATATCTTAATGCCGGTATAAAATCCGTATGGATTGTACAGCCATTTTCTCATACAATTTCAATATGCACCAAAGACGGTATAAAACTTTTTCATCATGATGAAATTGTTGATAAAACAGGTGTTAAAGCTAATTTGGCAATAATCTTTGACGATGAGGAGCTTTAACAAATCATGGAACTTATAATCATATGTCTTTATTAGAAATAAAAGCCTTAACCCAGAATTTTGGAGGGCTGCGTGCTGTATCCGATTTTTCAGTTAATTTTGAAGGCCGGGAACTCATGGCTTTAATCGGCCCCAACGGTGCAGGTAAAACCACGGTTTTTAACATTACCAGCGGTTTTTACAAACCCTCACAAGGCGATATTGTATTTAAGGGAAAAAGTACAGCAGGTATGAAACCCCATCAGGTAACAGGCATGGGCATTGCCAGAACATTCCAGAACATCAGGCTCTGGAATGACATGTCGGTTCTTGATAATATCCGCATATCCCAGCACTATAACCTGGGTTACTCAATCTGGGACAGCCTGTTCAGGACCAAAACCTATGTTAAAGGCGAAGAGCAGATCAAAAAAACCGCATTAAATATCCTGGAAGCCCTGGATTTAATGCCTTATATAGATGAACTGCCCAAAAACCTGCCCTACGGCATTCAAAGAAAAGTAGAAATTGCCCGTGCCCTTTCCGTTAAACCCGACCTTTTACTCTTAGATGAACCGGCAGCAGGGCTTAATTCTTCTGATGTTCAGGAACTGATCCAGCTTATAAAATGGATTCACAAAGAATTTGATATAACAATATGGATGATTGAACACCAGATGGCAGTGGTCATGAGCCTTTGCACTAAAATAAAGGTTATTGATTTTGGCGTAACCATTGCAGAAGGAACACCTGAAGAAATCCAAAACAATCCTGATGTTATTAAAGCATATCTTGGGGATGAAAATATCTGATGCTTCTTGAAATTAAAGACCTTTATGTTAAATACGGCAATATCGAAGCCCTTCACGGCATATCTTTTCATGTAAACAAAGGTGAGATTGTCACACTCATAGGCTCCAACGGAGCAGGAAAAACAACAACCCTGCATACCATAACAAGAGTACCGCCGCCAGAAGGCCCAAAAGTATCCAAGGGAGATATTTTATACAAAGGCGAGAGCCTTCTGAATGTGGAAGCGCATATGATAGTGCAGAACTATAAACTCGCACTTGCTCCTGAAGGCCGTCATATATTTGGAAACCTCACAGTTGAGGAAAATCTCAAGCTTGCCACCTTTGCAAGAAAAGACCATGAAAAGGTTAAAGAAGATTATAACAGGGTTTACGAGCTGTTTCCGCGCATGGCAGAACGACGAAATCAGCGAAGCGAATCCTTAAGCGGCGGCGAACAGCAGATGCTGGCAGTAGGCAGGGCACTCATGACCGGGTGTAATTTCATCCTTTTAGACGAGCCTTCAATGGGCCTGGCCCCTTTGCTCATGTATGATATGTTCAGAACTTTGAAAAAATTAAATGAGCTTGGTATGACCATATTGCTTATTGAGCAGAATGCAAGGCTTGCGCTGAAATTTGCCCACAGGGCATATGTGCTGGATACTGGTGAGATTGTTATGCAGGGACCTGCTCAGGAGCTTGCTGAGAATCCTGAGATCCAGAAGGCTTATTTGGGGTGATTGTAGTTCAGATATTCATCTTTTAATATAGGGTTCCAGAAGATTTTTAAGGTATTGTCTGTCTTTTGTCCTATAAATATAATAGTCCGAATCTATTGTAACAATGGTTCTGATGCCGGTATATTCCGAAGCAACCATCAGAGACCCGTCCGCAAGATCCATTGGTACATCAGCATATTTCTCAGAAAGCTCTATAAGCCATTCCAAATGTTCCGGTTCAAGACTAAAAATGATAACTGCGCCCCGGTGAATCCATTTCAGAAAATCAATCTGAACGCCTACACTGAAATCAAGCATGTGACTGACTTCTGTAATGACCGGCCATGTAGTGACAAGATGCCCTCTATATTCCGAGAGAAATTGCCGTACAGCTTTGTGGAATTTGTCATCATTATCAAACAGCGCAATCAAAGGTCCGGCATCAATGAGTGTGTTTTTCATGAATTTTTCCCTTTAACTGACTTTTATAGCTGATTGAAAGATTATCGCTGCCACTGCCATATTTACCGAAAAGCTCTTTACCAAGTTCATACGGAGTTGTTTGTTGATAATATTTATCAACAAACTGACGTAGTATTTTTTTAATTATTTCATCTTTTGGTGTATTTTCGCTATTGGCAATTTGTTCCAACTTTTTTTCGTAATCCGGTGAAAGTTGTATGGATAGCATAGGTTTTTCTCCTTTTTTTGGACAATATCAGAATGTAGGAATAATATCTTTTTGAAAATTTCAATTTTTCTACCAACTTGTTAGTGTCCAGGCATAATGCTTATCAGCGAATTCCCTGCATTTCCCTGATAATTCCCGATATTGACAATACTCACATTGACCGGCGTATTTCCCAGAGAAGCGTTTTCATGTACTGAAAAGTTGATCTGCGCCACTTGCTAAGGTAATGGCATGGTTAAAAATATCCAGTATCCTCTTTTTTTTGTCTATTTTCCCCACCCTCCCCCAAGAGCCTTAATCAATTTAACAGTCGTCTCAAGCTGCCTGCCTGAAATCTGTACAGATGCTCTTTCAGTCTGCAAGGATGTGCGCTGTGCGTCAACTACTTCCAGATAACTGATAAGACCGGCTTTGTACTGGCTTTCGGAAATTTTGAGAGCATTTTTAGCTGATTCAAGAGCCTGGTTCTGTGCCCCTGCCTGCTCCTTAAGATGGTGCAGACCTGAAAGCCCGTCTTCTGCTTCTTTAAATGCAACAAGTACAGTCTGTTTGTAGTTTGCTACGGTTTCGTCATATGCTGCTTTAGCTTTTTCCAGGTTTGCCCGGTTGCTGCCTCCTGAGAATATGGGCAGGGAAATATTGGGGCCGAGGGACCATACCCTTGAATCCCAGTCCAAAAGGGAGCTTGTTTCACTGCTTTGATAGCCTGCACTGCCGTTTATCCTGATAGTGGGAAAAAAAGCTGCTTTTGCCACACCGATTCGTGCATTTGCTGCTGCCACACTTCGCTCTGCACGGGCAACGTCAGGCCGTCTTTCAAGAAGTTGGGACGGCAGGGTTGGTGCGATTTTCGGAACTCCTATGTTCTGGAGGGCAGGGCTAAGGGAAAATTCAGATGCAAGTTTTCCAAGAAGTACGGCCAGGGCATTTTCAAGTTCCCCCCGGCTTTTTCTCAATGCTGAAATTTCAGCTTTTGTGCTTGCCAGTTCAGTTTTTGCTCTTTCAAGGTCAAGTTTGCTTATGTAACCGTTTTTAAACCTGCTTTCAACAAGTCTCAAGGATTCTTTGCGAAGCTCTGTTGTACGTTCAACAATATTTATTTCTTTATCCAGGGCACGCAGTTGGAAGTAATTTCGAGCAACATCTGCCTGAAGCGAGAGCCGCACATTTTCATAATCAGACTGGGATGCTGTTGCATCTGCCTGGGATGCCTGGTTTGAACGCCTTACCCGTCCCCAGAGGTCAAGTTCATAGCTCAGGTCAAATGGCAGGCTGAAGGTATTTGAGGTGTTTGACATTCCTTCACCCAGGTTGGTGCGTGCGCGTCTGGCTGACGGGTTCGCATTTATGTCAGGGTATTTATCGCTTTCAGAAATTCCAGCAACAGCACGGGCCTGAATAACACGGGCAGCCGCAGCCTGGAGATTCTGGTTTGCTTCACCTGCCTGATTTTCAAGATCATTTAACACAGGATCATTAAAAATTGTCCACCACTGGCCTTTGGGAAGATGGTCCCCTGGTTCGGCAATTTTCCAGTCTTTATTTCCTTTAAATTCAGATGGCAGTGGTATTTCAGGTTTTTTATAATCCGGTCCCACTGTACATCCTGCCAGGAACAAATATATAAAGAACAGGCACACAAATAATATTTTAATTGAAATTTTTTTCATAGGTCTCATTTAAAATGTTTCTCCTATAATTTTGAAATTAGGATTTCATCTGTTCAAATTTGCAATATTTTTCAAATAATTGAATCAAGTTTTCAGATGTAAGTTTTCCTGTATCATAATCTGAAATTTCCTGGAAGATAAATTTTTGTATATATTGTTCAAATTTTTGTAGGGTGGGCAGAAGCGGAAGCGCTGCCCACCGCCTATTATTGATGGGCACAAAAAACCGTGCCCACCCTACAAATTGTATAATTTTTTGAACAGGTGCTTAATAAGCACCGAATGTAACAGTTGCTCCTGCGGGTTCGGGCATATGTTCCGGTTCTGTTTCCGTTTTCCTGCGCTTTCTTGCAATAATCATATATGCAGCAGGAACTACAAACAATGTCATAAAAGTACCAAAACCCATTCCTCCTACAATAACCCAGCCTATCTGCTGGCGGCTTTCAGCTCCTGCGCCAGTTGCCAAAGCCAGGGGAATAGAACCCAGGATCATGGTTCCTGCTGTCATGAGAACAGGACGCAGACGCATAACCGAGGCTTCTAAAATAGCTTCGGCCTTTTCCCTGCCCTGGTCCCTGAGTTGATTTGCAAATTCAACAATAAGAATCCCGTTTTTGGTTACAAGTCCAATAAGAGTTATCAAACCCATCTGGCTGTATATGTTGAGACTGTTGCCAGTCAGATAAAGGGCAAGCATTCCTCCAAGGGTGGAAAGAGGTACTGTGAGCATGATTATAAATGGATCAATAAAACTTTCAAACTGGGCTGACAGCATAAGGTAGATAAAAGCCAAAGCCAGGAAAAAGGTAATCAGCAGACTGCTTCCTGATTCCCTGTACTCACGGGACTGTCCCCCATAATCAACGCGGGCATGTTCAGGCAGAATCTCTGCTGCTGTTTTTTCAAGGAAAGCAAGGGCCTGTCCCTGAGAATATCCTGGTGCGAGATTTGTACTGATAGTAACAGAACGCATTTTGCTGAAATGGTTTAATGACTGTGCTGTAACATTTTCCTCAATAGTAACAAGGTTTGAAAGTTCCACCATTTCTCCGTCAGGAGAGCGCACAAATATATTATGAAGATCATCAGGTGATGTTCTCATTTTATCTTCGGTTTTAACTATAACATCATATTGTTCCCCATTCATTTTAAAACGGGTTACATCCCTGCCGCTCATCAAGGTATTAACAGTATTTCCAATTGTCTGCACTGAAATACCCATATCTGCGGCTTTGTCCCTGTTTATGCTGAGACGGATTTCCGGGCTGTTCAGTTTCAAATCTGTGCGCGGTGCTGCTATTCCGGGATTTTTCATGATTTCTGCCATTATTCTATCTGTAATACTGCTTAATTCCTCCCATGTTCCTGATGATTTTATTATAAACTCAATTGGCTGGCTGATAAAATCCTGACCAAGAGACGGGGGATTAATGGGAAAAGCCAGAACACCTGGAACACTGAATATGGGATAAGATATTGATTTGACAATATCCTGCTGGGAACGTTCTCTTTCTTCCCAGGGTTTGAGCATGAGTACTGAAATTGATTCTGTTACAACCTCCATACCTGTAATATTTAAGGAAAAGGCTTTTTCAGGTACTTTATTTATAACATTTTCAACCTGTTTACTGTAATGATCCGTATAATCAATGTTTGCTCCGTCAGGTGCAATGGCAATGGCAAAGAAAACCCCCCGGTCTTCCACAGGAGAGAGTTCCGAAGGCAGGTGGGTAAAAAGCCAGAATGTGCCAAAACCGGCAAGAACAGCCAGGCCTGCAACTATAATGCGAAGTTTCATGGAAAATGCCAGGGTTGTTTTATAAAGAGATTCCATGCCTGTGAATATTTTTTCCAGGAATCTGCTCAAAAAGTTTGGATTGGATTCTTTTTTAAGTAAAAGGGAACACATCATTGGCGAAAGTGTAAGAGCAACAAAACCTGAAACAACAACAGCCGCAGCAAGGGCCAGGGCAAATTCCGTAAACAGTTTTCCTGTGCGTCCGGTCATAAATGCAACCGGAGCATAAACAGCCACCAGAGTCAAAGTCATGGAAATAATTGCAAACCCGATTTCCCTGCTCCCTTTTATCGCAGCTTTAAACGGTGTCATGCCTTGTTCAACATGCCGGTAAATATTTTCAAGCATTACAATGGCATCATCCACAACCAGCCCGACTGCAAGAATTAAAGCAAGCAAAGTCAGGGTGTTAATACTGAAACCAAGAACCCACATAATGGCAAATGCCCCGATCAAAGATACCGGGATGGTAACAAGGGGAATAATGGTTGAACGGACACTTCTTAAAAATACAAAAATAACCAGGATAACCAGGATAACAGCTTCAAAAATAGTCTGAAATACATTATCAATGGAATTTTCAATAAAAATAGAAGAATCATAATCAATATTCATGCTCATACCCAAAGGCAGGTCTTTTTTAACTTCTGGTATAATCTTGTTTAAAGCTTTTGAAATCTCAAGTGGATTTGCTGTGGACTGCTTGACAATACCGATTGCCACAGCATTTTTCCCGTTGCTTCTCAGCCTTGACCTGTCGCTTTCAGGGCCTATCTCAACCCGTGCTACGTCCTGTAATTTAACAAGATACCCGTCTTCATTTCGCAGTATCAGGTTTTTAAATTCTTCCACAGTGTTCATGCCTGTATCAGAAAGAATGGTAAACTCCCTGGCTGCGCTTTCAATACGTCCGCCTGGAATTTCTATATTCTGCTGGGATAATGCGGTTTCCACATCCTGAACTGTTACTTTAAGAGCTGCAAGTTTCAAGGGATCAAGCCAGATTCTCATGGCATATGCTCTGCCCCCTAAAATTTGGGCTTCAGATACACCGGAAATGATTTCAAACCTGTCTTTTATTACCCTGTCCAGGTAATCGGTAATTTCTTCTGAAGTATGTTCATTGCTGTAAAAAGAAATGTAAATAATAGGAGAAGCATTGGCTTCCACTTTTGCAATAACAGGCTCTTCAATATCTTCAGGCAACTCTCCTCTTACACGTCCAACCCTGTCTCTCACATCTGCGGCAGCATTATCTGCATCCCGTTCCATTTCAAACTTGACTGTGACCTGACTCTGCTCCTGGCGGCTTTTTGATGATAAAATTTTAATTCCTTCAAGCCCGGAAATACCGTCTTCAATAATTTTACTTACTTCGGTTTCAATAATTTCAGGGCTGGCTCCCTGGTATATGGTAGTCACTGAAATAACAGGTTCGTCAATATCAGGATATTCCCGCACACTGAGCCTGTCATAAGCCACAAGCCCCACAAGCAGGATTATAAGGCTCATTACTGTTGCCAGTACAGGCCGTTTTATACTTATTTCAGAAAGATTCATTTTATTTTCTCCGTATTTTTAACCGCAGATGAACACAGATGAACACAGATTTTATTAGATTTTATATCTGCGTTTATCTGCGGTTCCTTAATAAAATTTATAAAAACATGTTAGGATCAGCTTTAACCGCATTAACAGGCATTCCAGGGCCTATCTTCTGGATACCGCCGGTAATAACCGTATCGCCAGGGTTTAAACCTTTGATAATCTGCACCATTCCTTTTTTTCTTTTGCCGATACTTACCTCTGTCATCTGGGTTTTGCCTTCAGAGATTTTCCAGACAAAATTACGTTTTGGCTGGGGAATAACAGCCTGTTCAGGTATAAAAATCGCTGATTCCTGCTGCCCTACTTCAAGAGACACCCTTACAAATTGACCCGGACGCAGTTTCTGCTCCCTGTTTTCCATAACAGCCCTGACTTCAAGACTTCTGCCCTGATTATCAATGCGCGGATTTACCGCATAAACTTCTGCTTCAAAAATTTCATTGACAAAAGCATCAGATTCAAACAAAACCTTTTGTCCTGCTTTTACCAGGGAAGAATGAATTTCAGGAATCTTGAACTCAACCTTGAGTTTTGATATGTCTTCAAGATTTATAAGGTCCTGACCTGCATTAATAAAATCTCCGGTGCTGACCTTGCGCAGCCCAAGAGTACCGTCAAAAGGTGCGCGGATAACAGTCTTATCCAGTTGAGCCTGTACAACCTGAACATTGGCTTTATCCAGTTTCCAGAGAGCATAAGCCTTATCCCGTTCACGAACGGAAATGGCTTTGTCTTTTAAAAGATTTTTAGCCCGTTTATAATCTGCCCAGTGCAGATCCAGATCAGCTTTTGCTTTATCTGCTTCAGCTTTAAGAACAGATTGATCCAGGGTAAACAACACATTGCCCTTTAAAATTTTCTGTCCTTCATTAAATTCTATATTTGTAATCCGTCCGTTTACCTCTGAACGCATGATAACTGATTCATTAGCCATAAGGTTTCCAACGGTTTTTATCTCCTGTGTTGAAGAACTTACAATAACATCTGTAACCTCAACAGTCATTGGCGGCATAGCCAATGCTGCTTTTTTCTCATCCGGATTTACTGATGCTGATGGTTTGGGCAGGAAAAAGAATACTCCGTTAAATACAATAACCAGTGCAACTGAAACAAGCAGGGCATATCGAAACCATGTTTTGTGTTTGTTTCTACCTAAGATATTAGTATTCTGGTCCTTATTATTTTCTAGCATTTTGTATTACCTCCAAAGTTGGGAGTGAACAATCACTCCGTTTTTTAATATATTTGTACATGTAGAGACAGGGCATGTCTGTCTCTAAATATGTAAATCCGTGCAGAAATAATTTACAATCTCACGGCATCCCATGAAGCATTGATTACATCATTAAATATTTCATCATTTAACTCAATAAAACCGGAATTATGATCCTTGAGCAAAAACAGTATCGGGCCAAATGCAAGTGCAAACAGGATTTCATCATCCATGTCCTTTATAATATGCTGCTGTTTTGCATAAGAGAAAAAATCCCCAAAAGGATCGTCTTCTTCTATACAGGCTCTTTTTTCATCAATCCCAAATGGCGAATTATAAAATTGTTCCAAATATTTCTGTTTATTGGGATTATTTAATAGAAAATTTCCCAGGGCAGTAAAAAGCTGGATAAAACGATCACGAACCGGCAGGTTTTCATCATCATTTTTAAAAACGTATCCATAAAGCTCCTGTTTTATCTGATCGTGAATTTCTTTTATCAGCACATCCTTTTTTTCAAAATACCTGTAAATTGTACCTGAACCCACACCTGCATTTTTTGCAATTTTGGATGTAGGGCTGTTATGGAACCCGTTTTCTGCAATAAGTTCCAGGGCTGCTTCCATTATTTTTTCACGTTTGCCTTTTTTCATAGTTAACACCTCAAAAACGGAGTGAACGATCAGTCTGTTACTATAATGTTATTAATCTTGTTGTCAAGCATGAAGTTAATTTTTTTAATAGAAAAACATGATTTGCTGTGATACTATTCAAATACCAAGGGAAAAGTAATTATCTTTTTGAGAGAATGACGAAGAACCTGACGACTAAAGGAGAAAAATATATGAATGATACAGCATCAAAACCCAAAATTCTGATCGTAGATGACAAACCGGAGAATATTCATATTCTCATGAACCTGAAAGACGATTATGATTTGCTGTATTCCCTTGATGGGAAAGAAGCCCTGGAAACCGTTTTTTCAGGAGGCAAGCCGGATCTGATCCTCCTGGACATCATGATGCCCGGCATGGACGGATATGAAGTCTGCGAAATACTGAAAGCCAATGCTGACACCAAAGATATTCCCATCATCTTCATAACTGCAATGAACCGGGCTGAAGATGAGACAAAAGGGCTGAAACTGGGGGCTGTTGACTATATCTCCAAACCCTTTAATATGCACATTGTCCGGGCCAGAATCTCAACCACACTCCGGCTGAAAGTGGAAATGGACAGGCGTATAATACTGAGCCGTCAGCTCAAGGAGATGAATCAAAACCTGGAAGATCTGGTCAATAAAAAGGTAGCAGAACTGAAACTGGCCCATAAAGATCTAAAAGAAAGTGAATTCAGACTTCGCCAGGCTCAGAAAATGGAGGCTTTGGGAACACTGGCAGGCGGCATAGCCCATGATTTCAACAATATTCTTTTTTCTATAATGGGATATTCCGAAATGACCCTGACCTCTCTTGCCCCGGAAAGCATTGAACATTCCAATATGGAAAAGGTTATGAAGGCAGGTCAGCGGGCCGGTGAACTGATCAAACAAATTCTCTCTTTCTGTCGTCAGAGAAAAAGGGAGCGAAAACCCATTTCCATTAAACCCATTGTAAAAGAAGTATTAAAACTGATATGCTCCGCATTTCCTCCCACCATTGAAATCCAGGGGGATATACGATCAGACAGTCTGATATTAGCTGACCCTGTTGAGATTCACCAGATGGTCATGAATCTCTGCACCAATGCCCTCCATGCAATGCAGGATAAGGGAGGTGTTCTCAGGGTATTACTTACGGACACTGACATTCAGCCGGATGATGCAGTTCAGGGTAGTTCTATGAGCCAAGGTTCCTGTGTCAGGCTGATGGTCAGTGATACAGGCTGCGGCATGACCCGGGAAATAATGGAGAGAATTTATGAACCCTATTTCACGACAAAACCAAAAGAGGTGGGAACCGGCCTGGGCCTGGCAACGGTTTACGGAATTGTTGAAGACCTGGGCGGTCATATTTCACTTGAAAGTGAAATAGAAAAAGGAAGCACATTTTTCATTGATTTATTACGGATTGAAAATACCGGCAAAACCGAGGAAAAATATATATCTGGCAATGACATTCCAACAGGCAGGGAACGAATTCTGCTGGCAGACGATGAAGAATATCTTTCTGAAATGTTGAGCAATATGTTAGAAAAACTGGGGTATCATGTTACAGCATATACTTCAGGGGCAGATGCCCTGATTTCCTTTAAAGCATCCCCTGATAATTATGATATTCTTCTTACAGATATGATTATGCCGAACCTTAACGGTCTGGAACTTGCAGAGCAGGTCATGGCTATCAGACCGGAAATTCCGGTCCTCATTATTACCGGATGCAGTAATAAGAGTGAAATAGACAAGGCCCATGATATGGGAATAACTGAATTAATTATGAAACCCGTACTTCTTAGTGATTTAGGCGAAGCCATACGCAGGGCACTTTCATAATTACTTAAATGGAGAAAATAATGATGGAAATTACACCTAAACAAAAATTTCTGTTTGCCTGTTTTTGTATTGCAGCCCTGATCATTGTTCTGTTTGCCTTGATTTATAAGGGTTTAAACAAGAACGAACCCATCAGGATCGGTCTTGCAGCCACATTGTCAACCACATCCTCAAGTTACGGGATACATGTGAGAAACGGGGTACTCCTGGCTGCCGAGCAGGTCAATCAAGCCGGGGGAATCAACGGGCATCCAATAGAACTTGTCATAAGGGATGATAAAGGAGATTCAAATGAAGCACTCAAAGTTATCCGGGAATTGATTGACGAGAAAGTTATTGCGATTTTAGGGCATTATTTAAGCTCCCTGGCAGTGAAAACCGTTCCCCTGGTAAATGCTGAAAATATCCTGATGATCAGTCCAACCGTTTCAACCGCTGAACTGAGCGGACTTGATGATAATTTTATCCGGGTTATGGTTCCTGTGCTTAAACAAGCTTCATTACTGGCAGATGTTTTCTTTAACAGGCTCAAAATTAAAAAAGTATTCATAGTGTCTGATTCTTCAAATTCACAATATACAGAATCATATGCCCATCATTTTACCCAGCGTCTGGAAAAACTGAGCGGAGATATTTCCAGCATGGTCAAGTTTCATTCCCAAAAGCCGCACTTGATTTCTGATATTGTCGAACAGATTATCAATACAGATGCAGAAGGGCTGCTGATTCTGGCCAATGCCATGCATTCGGCCACCATATGCCAGCATATAAGAAACAAAGGATCCGACATTCAGATAGCTGCCCCTGGCTGGGCTTTTACTGACCCGGATTTTATCAGAAATGGTGGAAGTGCGGTAGAAGGATGTATTGCAGTTACTGCATTTGATCGAGAATCTTCAAATGAACGTATTATGATCTACAAAGGTGAATACGAAAAACGGTTTGGAGAAAATATAAGTATGGCCGATCAAATGGGCTATGATGCAGCGCAGATGCTTTTTAAGGCCCTGACAATCACCCATGACCCGCAAAAATTGAAAAAAACCATTTTAAAACAGAAAATCTTCAAAGGGCTTGACGGCGATATTATTCTTGATAAATATGGAGACCCTATACGCACATTATATCTGCTTGAAATACAAAACAAAACAATCAAAACAACAGACAGGATAACTTTACAGGAACTAGTGGAATTGGAACATGAAAATATACCTTAGTCTTAAAAATACCCTGACCCTCAATTTTATGCTTGCAGCAGTGCTGCCAATTCTAATAGCCAGCCTTATTTCACTGTATAGCCTGAGTATCAGTATGGAAAAGCAAATCACAAACAAGAACTATCTGCTGGCAAAATCCCTGGCCGGTGAGCTTGAACGGTTTTTGGAAGTCCCTGAAACCATATTAAAACAGATTGAAGATATTGCGGTTACAAAGAAGATTGTCTCTCCAAATGAACTCAATGAGTATCTTGCCGCGATTATTGCCCATTACAGGTTTTTTGATATGCTGAAAATCCTGGATACAAATGGAACAACTCGCTATCTTGCCCCTTTTAACAAGAATATATTGGGCCTGGACATGTCAGCTTATGAGTACTACCGGATTACAAAAGAACAGAACAAATCCTGCTGGTCCCGTACATTTCTTTCTCCACAAACAGGTCAACCCACTTTAACACTGAGTATGCCCCTGGGACAGCAAATGATTGTGGGGCACCTGAATCTGTCTGATCTGAATACTATTATCAACAAGGTGAAAATCGGTACCCACAGCTATGCATCCATTATGGACAAAGATGGAACATTCATTGCCCATGTTAATACATCCTTTGTTTCAGAACGCCTGAACATAAAAGCACTGGCTCCAATCCAGCATGGAATCGCGGGTAATGAAGGCACATTTATTTATCACTTTGGCCAGGATGAATTAATCGGCAGTGTGGTAATTGTCCCCCAGACACACTGGCTGGTCACAGTCAATCAACCCACAAGTGAAGCATTTGCCCCTATTAAAAGACTGAGAAATATTATGTATGCAGGCACTTTTGCAGCCATTTGCATAGCTGTCATCATAGCATTTTTCAGTTTGCGAAAAGCCCTGAAACCGCTCTTTCTGCTGACTGACGATTCAAAACGGATTGCAGCCGGTGATTATACTTACAGGCCTGCCAAAGCTTCATACCCTGAAATAGATAACCTGAACAGCAGTTTTAAAACCATGATTGAGGCTGTGAAAGTCAGGGAAGATGAATTGCTGCAACACAGAATACACCTGGAAAAACTGGTTATCAAGCGGACAACTGAACTTGAAGCTGCCAAAAAAACTGCTGAATCTGCAAATCAGGCCAAAAGCGAATTTCTGGCAAACATGAGCCATGAAATCAGAACACCCATGAACGGCATCATAGGTCTGACCAACCTGGTTCTTAAATCAAAATTGACATCCATGCAGGAAAATTATCTGAAAAAGGTCTGCCGGTCTTCAGATCATCTCCTGAATATTATCAATGATATTCTTGATTTTTCCAGGATTGAAGAGGGGAAAATGGAGATTGAAACCAGGGATTTCATGCTGAACCATGTAATCAGCAAGGTGGCTGATATCACAGGTGAGAGAGCTGCCGAGAAAAAGCTAGAACTGTATTGTATAATTGACAAAGAAGTCCCACTGTCCCTTACAGGTGATTCACTCCGCTTAAACCAGGTTCTAATCAATCTCATGGGCAATTCAGTCAAATTTACAGAAAAGGGTGAAATTATCCTTAAAGTTCAGAAAACCGGCAAGTTGTGGACTGAAAACCGGGAAGAATATATTGAACTTCTTTTCTCTGTTCAGGATACAGGGATTGGGATTTCTTCCCAGCAGATTGAAACCCTGTTTAAGGCATTTACCCAGGCTGACAGTTCTGTGACACGAAAATACGGGGGCACAGGTCTTGGGTTGTCCATTAGTAAACAGCTGGTAAATTTAATGGGAGGCCGGATATGGGCAAAAAGTGCTGAAGCACAGGGAAGCACCTTTTATTTTACCCTTCCTTTTGTACTTCAATCCAAGGAAAAACATTATGATCTGCTTGCTCCCGAAGGTTTGAGAGAGCTGAAAGTAATGGTAGTTGACGATAACGATGCAGCCAGGATCATTTTAAGAGATATGCTTGAAGCCTTTGGCAGTTTCCAGGTGACAACAGCAGATTCCGGAACAAAAGCCCTCTGGGAACTGAAAAACGCCCTGAATGACAAGCCCTATGATCTGGTTCTCCTGGATTGGAAAATGCCGGACATGAACGGTTTTGAGGTTGCCAGCCAAATCATAAACGATCCGGTGTTCATGAATAAAGGGGCCATGCCCCGGATTATTATGGTGACTATGTACGGACGCGAAGATGTTTTCCAGCATTCAAAAGCTGAAAAAATCGGGATAGACTCTCTTCTCCTCAAACCTGTCAGTTCGTCTGAGATGTTTAACTCAATTATGGAGATTTTCGGTTGTGAAGATGCTGTGGTGCCTAGAGAGAGAATTGATATGGAAGAGGCTGGTATCCAGGCACTTGAGGGTATCAGGGGAGCCAGGGTCCTTCTGGCAGAAGATAATGAAATCAACAGAAATCTTGCTGTTGCCCTGCTGGAGGAGGCAGAGCTGTTCATAGAAGTAGCGGAAAACGGTCTGGAAGCCGTAAAAATGGTAAAAACTGCTGCACCCTTGTATGACGCAGTGCTCATGGACATTGAGATGCCGGTAATGGACGGATACCAGGCCACTCGAACCATAAGAAAAATCCCTCAATGTAATGACCTGCCCATCATTGCCATGACCGCCCATGCAATGAAAGGGGACAGGGAAAAATGCCTGGATGCAGGTATGAACGACTATCTTGCCAAACCCATTGATGAACGTATGTTATACGCTCTTCTCTGTAAATGGATAAAACCTGAAAAAATAAAATTCGATAAAATTAAATCCGGGAAAAAAGGTATTCCTGAAGATAAAGTATCCCTGGAAAAAACAACTCCCCGGATGCCCTCCGGTTTCCCATCTGTTCTGCCCGGCATAAACCTGGAAGAGATGGTAACAAAATACAGGCTGAAAGAAGAATATCTCAAAAGGATGCTGCAAAGTTTTTTAAAACAATATGAACATGCAGCAGATGATATCCAAAAATTTTTGGATAAGAACAATATCATAGATGCCCGTTATCTGGTTCACGGTATCAAAGGGGTCTCAGGTCATTTATGCGCGGATGATCTCTTTACTGCTTCACAGGATCTTGATACAGCCCTGAAACAGGAAAAAACAGGGAATCTTCTGCAATTAACAGAGATATTTGAACAAAAATTGATAACTCTTATCACCTCACTAAAGAGTCTGAACCTGGAAGAAAAAACAGATATACCAATTCCTGAAGAAAACAGGGTAAAACCTGATATTATAAGGATCAAACAGGTAATGGGAGAAATGTATTCACTGCTTAAAAAGAAACGCTTAGATGCATGGGAACTGACAGATACCTTATTGCCCCTTCTCCCGGATGCCCAATTCCATGAGAAGAAAATGATACTGAAAAAATCTGTGTCTGCGCTAGATACACAAACAGCTCTTTCGGTTCTGGCAGAACTGGCTCAAAAACTTAATATTTCCCTGGAAGAGACGGACTGAGGAATTAGGGAACAGTTTGAACCCGTTCCCTTGCAAAAATCCGATTTTTTAGAAGCATCGGATTTCTTCAATCGGTTTTTTGTTCTTCAGATGTATTTATTGTGATAAATTCCCCATCTTTAACAGTTACAATAAAGTAATTGCGTTGAACATCTCCAAAAGGATCTATATGTAATTTTCCCTGGAGTCCCTGGAAGCTTTTTTGCTTGAGAATTGCAGGTTTAATATCTTTGGGTTCCTTTGTTTCGGCAAGTATTGTAAAAAGTAACTGAGCAGCTTCATATGCAAAGATACCCGCAGGATGTTCCGGTGCATTTCCAAATCGCTGGACATACTGCTTTTTGAATTCCAGAAATTGTTTATCATTGCTCTTTTCATCCAGGGAATGTGAGAAAATTACCCCTTCCACAGCTTTCCCCCCAGGCTGGAGCAGCGCAGGTGCCAGTGCCCAGCCGCTGGAGATAATCGGCAGATCAGGATTGATTTTTCTCAAATGCTGGCAGATCATGGCAGTATCCATTGCACCTGCAACAATAAATACACCCTGGGGCTGATCCTTGAGCAACCGCTCAGAGATATCAAAGTAGGATGCATTCTTACCTGATGTAAAAGTCTCTGTCAGGAGCACTTCACCGCCCAGCCCCTTAAAGGTGTCCCTGAACAGTTTATAAACCCTTTCCGAATAAGCCGGGTTGGACAGGTCATATACAAGAGAAAGCCGGTTCAATTTCATTTTTTCCACAGTGTGCCGGGCCAGATAGATGGTCTGGGCATTGTTGTCTGGGCAGACCCTGAAAAAATAGTCGTCCAGACCAGTGAGTTTATCTGAACTGGCGGTCGGGCTAATCATCACAATCCGGTTATCATTTATAACAGGCAGAGCTGCCAGGCACATGCTGCTGGTGACATGACCGATAATAGCAGACACACCTTCCCCGATCAATTCTTGATCAGCTTTCAGTGCAGCTTCAGCCTTATTTTTATCATCTCTAACCAGCAGTTCCACCGGTAGCCCATTAATACCGCCAGCTCCATTGATCTGCTCCACAGCCAGCATAGTACCGTTTCTACCTGCTGTTCCCAAATCCGAGAGCCGTCCTGTAAGACAACCTGTAAACCCTATTTTTACAGGTTCTTTCCGTTCACATCCTGCCAGCAGGGCGGTCAGTAGAAAAATAGTCAGACAGATTTCAATGAATACAAAAAATTGAGTGTAATGTTTGTGCTTCATTCTCACCTCCAATGCTTGCTGAAAAACTCGTTTTTTTAATGGGAAATCAATAATTTCTAATAATCATAATATATCTGCATGCCGGGTTTGAGTCAAGGAAAATACTCCTGCCACATCACAGGCTGCACAATAAAATTATTGACAAATATAGATAAAAATGTTTAAGTCTGCAAAATTTTTTTAGATATGAGATTGATATGAAAACTGCAATAAATACATACAAAAATCAAAATTGGTGGTGGTACTGGTATTACACAAAAGGTGTGTCTCCGGTACTTCTTTAATCTGATAATATTAAAACCTGATAATATTAAAATTAAGAATACTGACCGTGAGCATACCAGGCTTACGGTCTTTTTTGTTTTTTAAAGGCCGTGGAGAAACTACTCCCCGGCTTTTTTTATTTGTAAAAAAGAAAGGATGTAATCCATGCTGATTAATCAATTTCCTGATAAAGCAGATTTTTGTCAGATGGCATCACAGCATAATGTGATTCCTGTATGTGCTGAAGTTCTTGCAGATACGGAAACCCCTGTATCTCTTTTAAAAAAAATCTATAAAGACAAAGGACCTGTTTTCCTGTTTGAAAGTGTGGAAGGCGGGGAGCGCTGGGGGCGTTACAGCTTTTTAAGTGCATCTGCACGTATAAATATAAAGGTTTTTAAACAGGTTGTTGAGATAAAGGAAAACGAAAATATTAAGCAGATTCCCCATAATGGTGATCCTCTGACTGTGCTAAGGGAGATCATGTCTCAATACAATCCGGCCACAGTTCCCGGACTGCCGCTATTCTGGGGGGGGATGGTGGGTTATTTTACCTATGAAATGGTCTCATTTTTTGAAAATATCCCGAACAACCTGCCAGATGATAAACCTGTTGCCAATTTTATAATACCGGATGAACTTCTGATTTTTGACAATATCCGGCATACCCTTACAGGTGTGGTTATTTCCTTTGCCAATGAAGATAATGACATTGAAAAAACTTATAAACAGGCATATGAAAGACTTCAAAATCTCATGAATGATATGCAAATTTGTCTTTCTTATCTTGAGATACAAAGGGATAACAATGACCTGACCATCAAGACCCCTCTGTCTGATGAAAAATTCAGGCAAATGGTTCAGACAACAAAGGACTATATCCGGGCAGGGGATATTATTCAATCTGTTATATCCCAGCCCTTTTCATGTTCACCGCCCCCTGATTTATGGACTCTTTACAGGGCACAGCGTTTTGTCAACCCGTCTCCATATCTCTATTTTCTGCATTTGGATGAAACAGCCCTGGTAGGTTCTTCTCCTGAAGTTATGGTACGTTTGGAAAACGGAATTGCCACCCTCCGCCCAATTGCAGGAACCCGGGCAAGAGGAAAAAACGAACAGGAAGACCGAAGCCTTGCAGATGAACTGCTCCAGGATGAAAAAGAACGTGCAGAGCATCTCATGCTTGTAGATCTGGGCAGAAATGACCTGGGCCGGGTTGCAGAAACAGGGAGCGTTCAGGTCACAGACCTGATGGTGGTTGAAAGATATTCCCATGTTATGCACCTGGTATCCAATATCTGCTGTGATCTTAAAACCCAGTATGATGCCTGGGATCTTCTCAGGGCAACATTTCCGGCCGGAACCCTTTCAGGCGCTCCAAAGGTAAGGGCAATGGAGATCATAGCAGAACTGGAAGACACACCCAGAGGTCCTTATGGAGGTGCAGTAGGTTATATCTCTTTCAGCGGCAATATGGACATGGCAATAACCATAAGAACAGCCTGTGTTGAAGACGGAACCCTTACTGTTCGGGCAGGTGCAGGTATTGTGGCTGATTCTGACCCGGAAAGCGAGCGTATAGAAACCGTGAACAAAGCTATGGCCATTCAAAAAGCATTGCAGATGATGCAAAAAAGTTTCAGGACTGAAAGCTGATATTTCAGTTCAGAGACAATATTTTATATCAGGAGACAAATCATGCTTATTATGATCGACAATTATGATTCATTTACATATAACCTGGTTCAATATATTGAAGGACTGGGTACACCTGTCAAGGTTTTTAGAAATGATAAGGTGACAATTGAAGAAATTGAAAACCTTGACCCCCAGAGCATTGTTATTTCCCCAGGTCCTGGCCGTCCTGATACAGCAGGAATTTCTTTGGATGTAATAAAAAAGTTTTCAGGAAAATTGCCCCTGCTGGGAGTATGCCTTGGACATCAAAGCATTGCCCAGGCTATGGGCGGAAAAATAATTTCCGCAAAAAAGTTGATGCACGGGAAAACATCAGCTATAACCTCTGACGGGAAAAATATTTACAATGGCATAAAAAAGCCTTTTCAGGCCATGCGCTACCATTCCCTGGCTGTTTCCAGGGAGGATTTGCCAGAATGCTTTATTATCACCTCTGAATCCGAAGACGGTGAAATAATGGGCATTCGCCACAAGAAACATCTTACAGAAGGCATTCAGTTTCACCCGGAATCCATTATGACACCGGTGGGAAAGAGACTGCTTAGAAATTTTTTAATATTATCGGAAAATACCAGCAGGAGGAATCAATAATGTTTCGCCAGAATCTAAACAAAATCGTACAAAAGAATAATTTAAATGAAAAAGAAATGTCTGAAATGCTCACAGATATATTATCAGGAAATCTCACAGATGCCCAGATAGGAGCATTTATGGCCGCTCTTGCCACCAAGGGCGAAACCTTTGAAGAAGTTGCAGGGGCCGCAAGAGCCATGAGACGCAAGGCAGTGCGGATACAGACATCTGCAACAACAGTTGTGGATACATGCGGAACAGGCGGAGACGGTCTTAATACTTTTAACATCTCAACAACAACAGCCTTTGTGGTTGCCGGATGTGATGTAATTGTTGCAAAACATGGAAACCGTTCCGTATCCAGCAAATGTGGAAGTGCTGATGTTCTTGAAAAACTGGGAATAAAACTGGATACTGACCCTGAAATAGTAGAAGAAGCTGTAAGAGAGATTGGAATCGGATTTCTTTTTGCCCCCATATACCACAGTGCCATGCGATTTGCCGGCAATGCAAGAAAAGAGGTGGGACTCAGGAGTATATTCAACATGCTTGGCCCTCTTACAAATCCTGCTGCTGCAAACTGTCAGCTTCTTGGAGTATATGCTCCTGAACTTACGGAAATGTTTGCAAATGCCCTGCGCCTTCTTGGTACAAAACGTGCATTTATTGTCCACGGTCATGACGGACTGGATGAAATTTCAGTCTGCGCTCCCACCCGTATATCTGAACTCAATGACGGCATGATAAGAACTTATGACATCAGACCTGAACAATTCTTTGGAAAATCAGCAGACCAGGAAGATATGACAGGAGGAAATCCTGAAGAAAATGCAGAAATAACAAAAAATATTCTCAACGGAGAAAAAGGCCCAAAAAGAGATGTGGTTGTTCTCAATGCTTCTGCCGCACTTATAGCAGCCGAAAAAACAAAAGATTTTCAATCCGGTATAAAAATGGCTGAAGCAGCCATTGACAGCGGAAAAGCAATGGAAAAACTCAAAGCCCTTGCAGAATACACCCAGGAGAACGGCTAAGAGATATCCAAGGAGATATATAGATGAGTACAGATATTTTAAGCCGGATAGTAGCCAGAAAACATGAAGAAGTGACAGAAGCTGTAAAAACAACACCTGAGAATGCCCTGCGGGAACAGATCAAAACCAGGAAGGAATTTCGTCCATTTTTCAAAACCCTGGCAAAACCGGGAAAATCCGGTGTCAATATAATAGCAGAAATAAAAAAAGCATCCCCCTCAAAAGGCCATATCTGTCCTGATCTTGCTCCTGCAAAATATGCAAAATCCTATGAACAGGGGGGAGCTTCATGTCTTTCCGTGCTTACAGACCGGGATTTTTTCAAGGGAAGAATTGAAGACCTTAAAGCAGCCAGAAAAGCCGTATCTTTGCCGGTTCTCAGAAAGGATTTCATGATCTCCCCTTACCAGTTTTATGAATCTGCGGCAATGGGGGCAGATGCAGTCCTGCTCATTGTTCGAATTCTTGAATACGAGCAGTTAAAAGATTTTATGCAGCTTGCAGCAGAATTAAATCTTGACACCTTAACAGAAGTACACTCAGAAGCGGAACTTGAAACAGCAACAAAAGCCGGTGCAAAGCTTGTGGGTGTTAACAACAGGAATCTGCGCTCCTTTGAAACAAATATTCAGAGGGCAGCAGGCATGGCATCTTTGTTTGCCCCTGACCAGATTCCTGTGGCAGAAAGCGGCATAAAATCAAGACAGGATATTGAATCATTGCAAAAAGCCGGGATTTTTAATTTTCTCATAGGAGAAAGCATTGTCCGCTCTCCTGACCAAAAAGCGTTTCTAAAATCGCTGATCTTAAATTAATGGCAGGTAATTGAAATGGAAAAAGATTTACTCAACATTCCCCAAATAAAAGTTTGCGGACTTACTGAAGTTTCTCAGGCCCTTGAATGTGCAGCACTTGGCGTAAATGCCATAGGCTGCGTATTTTTCCCCAAAAGCCCAAGAAATTTAAGCGAAGCCCAGGCAAAAGAAATCTGCTCGGCATTGCCCCCTGAAATAACAAGTGTCGGGGTTTTTGTTAATGAAACCTATTCATTTATCATGAAAAAGGTAGAAAATTGCGGCCTGAAAGCAGTTCAGCTTCACGGACAGGAATCACCTGAATTAGTCAAACAATTACGCAGGCAAGACTTGAAGGTTATTATGGGGCTTTTCATGAGCCGTGAACCTGGGCTGGATAAAGCTGAGAAATACGATCCAGACGCATTTCTCATTGAGTGCGGCCAGGGAAAACTGCCAGGAGGAAATGCAAAAACATGGGATTGGTCTTCAGCCAGAGCTTTTGGTGAAAAACATCCGTTTATCCTGGCCGGAGGTCTGTCACCTGACAATATACAATCTGCTGTTGCCCAAGCTCAGCCGGATGCAGTGGATGTTAGTTCCGGGGTGGAACTAACACCTGGGAAAAAGGATATTGAAAAAGTAAAAAAGTTTATTCAAAAAGTAAAAGACTGTCATATTGACAGGCAGAGGAGAATTCTTTAACTCCAAACTTGGAAAAAGGATCATTAATTATGTTGACAAGTGCAATTTTAGGAGCGGCATTTTTTGTGTTTGCTTTTGCGGTGTCCATTTTCACTATTTATATGTGTTTTAATGTTGTAATGAAAATCACCAAATATGATGACATCTCGCTCATAAAAAATAATAATATAGCAGCATCCCTTGTGATTTCTTCTTCCTTTGTTGCAATGGCAATAATGGTAAAAAATGCATTGTATCCCATTAATGCTGCATTTCAGGAATTCTGGCTGATGGCGCATAAGAGTTTCATTCAATTTTTCTTCCTGTTTGGAAAATCTCTTGGATATTTACTCTTAACCTTTACCTTATCTATGGTTTCAATTTCTTCGGCCTTGATTATTTTCCAGAAGTTGACAAAAGATATCAATGAAGAAGAGGAGATTACCAGGAATAATATTGCTGTCGGATTGATGCTTGCAGGTGTACTCATCGCCTTTGCTATTTTGATTGAATCCGGTATCAGCGATTTTGTCAATGCTCTTATCCCGATCAGAGATCTTTTATAATAAAATGTTTAAATCTCTTTTAAAAATATTACTTTTTCCTTTTAAGCTAGTGTTCAGTGTTGTGGAAATATTTTTCACGGCATTGTTCAAGTTATTGAAAAATATTTATGTCATATTTGTCTGTATTTTTAAATTTTCCATAGTCGTCCTAGTGCTTGGGGCCATTTCCTTTGGCATCCTTTCTTATTTTAAAGACGCTGAATTAATAAAAAAATATATTCCCCAAAAGCAAAAACAAGAGAAAATTACGAAAATTGTACGCGAGGATACCAAAGGACTTAATAAAAACGAGTATTATTTTCGAACCTTTGAATTTGCTGATAACTCGCGGAACCGATATAAAATTGAACATGCGATTTCAAAATCACATGTAGAAGAATCAGAAGAATCTTACGGTCGTTCTAAAAGCAAATTGCGTTCCGCCATAAAAAAGAAAGCCGAAGATTATAATCAGAGGTATTCTGGAAAAAGCAAAGTAAAACTACAAAACGGTTTAAGATATTCCATAAACTACGATCGGAAACATAAATATTTAGTTAAACAATTTGAGGAAGCCTACAAGCAGATACTAAAAGACTATTATGAAAAAAATAAAATATTACTTAAAAATAATGTGATAAGCCCTGATTATAGGGCAATCCAAAAATGGCAGGCTGATTTTGTTGAATCGCTGTACAGAAAACTCAAACAACTGGCACAAAAAAATAATATGAACGAAAGAGAATTTGTTATTTTGATGGCAAGATTTGTTCAGCATCTGAAATACAAAATACCTCCTGAACCGGGAAACAAAAACATTATAGGATTCTGGCCGCCTGTTATCTGTCTGAAAGAAAAATCTGGAGACTGTGATTCAAAATCAACCCTTTTTGCCTCCATTTTTTACCACTATAAAAAGGATTCCTGCATTTTATTGCTGACAAAAAAACATGCATTTATAGGAATAAAGAATCAACATAAGCGATTTCCTACCGATAAAACTGTGAAAATTGGCGGAGTAGATTATTTACTGCTTGAAACAACGGCTGTCTGGAGATTGGGGAATGTTTCAAAAAAAGACTTAAATCAGTTAAAAAGACGCCAATTCAAATATATTCATTTTAACTAAAGTAAAATTAGAAATTTTGAAAATGAACTTTATTACAATAAAGAGGTTATATGACAAAAATATCACGTAATGCACCATGCCCTTGCGGCAGCGGGAAAAAATACAAAAAATGTTGTTTACTCCGTAATGAAACAGAATCGTTGGAGAAACGAAAAATTATCAAACAAAAAAACCTGAAACCAAAAATAGAAAAAATTTATGTCGAAGATGATGGCCTTGACGATCTCTCAAACAGTGTGATTGATCTCATCAATTCCGGAAAGTTTGATAAAGCAGAGGCAGTTTGTAAAGAGCTTAGTCAGCGCTATCCTGGACAGGTTGATGGCATTGAAAGACTTGCAATGGTATATGAAGCGCGTGGTGAAAATGAAAAAGCTCTTGAATATTATTTAAAAACTGTTGAATTTATGCGTACAGATTCGAATTTTGCTGAAGAAGGGATAAACTGGGCACTTGACAAAGTTAAACAACTAAAAGATAAAATCTAAGCTTTTTACCAAAACCGAATTACAAAGTATCCCTACAACGACACTTATGATTTTAAGCCCCAAAGGGGCGGATTAATACAGCCCAGGGCTTCGGCGAGCTCAGTCGAGTCGCCAACGGCCTGGGACTTGAGTATCAAAAATTATTCAGCTCTGAAAGAGCGTGTTATTATGAAAAATAAAATTTTGAAATTATTGTTTAATACGCTCTTTCAGAGCTTACTTTTTGGGTAGAATTCCGATCCCAGGCCGCTGGCCTGGGCTTTATCAATTTGCCCTTTCAGGGTTAGGTGTCGTTGTAGGGGTATTTCCTTTAGATCATTTTGGCTTGATCTGTGGATTTAAGTGGATTTAAGTGGAATGATAAATAAGTTTAAGGGAGCATGTGAATGCTGCCTGCATGAAAGGTATGATTTTTTATGGAGAAACTGAGTAGAATTGTTCAAGAGTTCGTAATGATCGAAGGTGCTTGTGCTGCTGGGATAGCCACACTTAAAACACTTAAGGGAGGTCCTCCATCTTCAGAACTGACTTATGTATTACCTGAAGCACAATCTGCTGTCAGTTTTGCTGTTCCAATTGACCAAGAGACTATACAGCCATATTTGATGAAAAAAGATCGCCTTTCATATGAGCAGGCATATATTAAAGCAAATGCACTTGCCAGCGGGATTGCTTTACACTTGGCCAATTATCTCTCGCAAAAAGGTTTTCTGTCTGTACCTGTTGCAGCAAATAACGTATTCAGGCCCCCTGAATCAGATAATACTAATGATATTATTTTTGACAGCTATTATCCTGACATTGCACATAGATATTTAGCTGTAACATCAGGTGTCGGGCATTTGGGTTTATCTGGCAACCTGATAACAAAAAACCACGGTGCGGCTGTTGTTCTTGCTTCAACTGTCACTTCTGCCCTTCTTCTACCTACATCTCCCTTACCTCCAGATGAAAACTATTGTGACAACTGCCGATTATGTATGGCATCATGTGTTGCAAGATTTATGAATCAAAAAGAAAAGACTTGTATATCACTTGGCGGCATGGAGTTTACTTACTCAAAGCGACGAAATTACGGCCGTTGCGATCTTGTATGCAGCGGTTATACAGGTTTACACTCATCAGGGCAATGGTCAACATGGTCTCCAGGCAGATTTGCTGTTCCGGCAGAAGATGATAAATTACATAATGCTTATGAACAAATGCAGAACGCTCACAATAAGTGGCCTGAATCTGAAGGCGGCAGATATTTTTTCTTTATGGATGAAAAACTGCGTGTTTCTTGTGCACACTGTCAATTAGTTTGCTGTCCTGATAAAACCGAGCGCAAAGCTCGTTACAAAATGATAACAGAGTCTGGCCTGGTGATACAAAATTCAGACGGCAGCCGAATAGCTGTTTCTAAGGAAGATGCAGATAGAATTTTAAAATCCATGCCGTTTGCCCGGAAAGCATTGTATGAGAATATATAAATTAGCTGCTCCCTGCTCAATTATACCAAAAAATAAGGAGAAAGAATATGATCTGGACAATTAAAATTGAAGTTATTTATGGTCGTTTTTTTGAAAATGAGTGGGAATCTACAATTGAAATGGATTCCGAATCAACACTTGAAGATCTGCATTTTGTTATTCAAGATGCAGCAGGATTTGATAATGACCATTTATATGATTTTTTTATTGCAAGAACAGAAAGAAGTCGTGATAAAAAAATGTTTGATGATGATAACGGGAAAATATATAGTACAACTTTAGAGAGATTGTTCCCATTAGAAAAAAGGAAAAAGCTTTATTACTTGTTTGATTACGGAGATAATTGGTTGTTTAGAATATCAAAAACTAGAAAAAAAGCTAAAGAACCTGTTAAAGATGAAAAATACCCAAAATTAGTTACAGAAAAGGGTAAAAAGCCAGAGCAATATCCAGCATGTGAGGAATAAAATATCGGCCTTCGTCATCATTTGGTCCAGCAAGCACCGGAATAAATTCCCGCGCTACTTTCTGTCGTCCCTGCGGGACTTAAACAGTTGATATAAAATATTTAAAGTCCCAGAGGGACGACAGGAAATAGCCCGGCAGTTTACTGCCGGGTCAAACGATGATCGTGGCCAAAATATCTAACCAATATTCAATGTCATAAAAAAAGGTTTTTCAAAAACTAATTTCTCTATTGTTTTCCGGGAGAGGTTGTTCTGATGTTGAGGAAGGATGTTTTAAAATAGGAGACGTATGGGTAAAATTTTGATCATTGATGACAATAAAGTGTTTAGCAAAGCCCTGGCTGTTATTATTGAAAAGATGGGTCATGACATCACAAGTGCCTTTACATTTAAGCAGGGATTGGAACTTGCGTTATCAAAATCGTTTGATGTCGTATTTCTGGATGTTGGATTACCTGACGGCAGCGGCCTTGATCTGCTGCCCAGACTGAAAGAAACTAAATTTAACCCCGAGGTTATCATTATAACCGGTGATGGAGATCCTGATGGCGCAGAACTGGCTATAAATACCGGTGCATGGGATTATATTGAAAAGTCTGCTTCCACCAAAAAAATTGTCTTGCCAATGATACGGGCAATGAAATACAGGGAAAAGAGCATCCTTCATCAGCCTACTGTGGCCTTGAAACGGGACGGCCTCATAGGAGAAAGCACCTGTATGAAATCATGCCTTGACATGTTAGCCCAGGCAGCGGAAAGTAATGCAAATGTTCTGGTTATCGGTGAAACCGGCACAGGTAAAGAATTGATTTCACGAACTATCCATAGAAACAGCCAGCGTTTTAAACACAAATTTGTAGTTGTTGACTGTGGAGCTCTCCCGGAAAACCTGGTAGAAAGCGCGCTTTTCGGTCATACAAAAGGGGCCTTTACCAGTGCAGACAAATCAAAGGCAGGTTTAGTAAAACAGGCAGACAGAGGCACCCTTTTCCTGGATGAAGTTGGTGAACTTCCGTTATCGGTTCAGAAAAAATTCCTTCGGGTTTTACAGGAGCATTGTTTTCGGCCTGTGGGAGGTGAAAAAGAAGTTAAAAGCGATTTCCGTATAATTGCTGCAACAAACCGGAACCTGGAGGAAATGGTAAAACAGGGCCAGTTTCGAAAAGACTTTCTATTCCGTCTCAATACCTTGACCATTAGTGCCCCTTCTTTAAAAAAGCATCCCGAAGATATAAAGGAATTAGTTTTATATCACATGTCAAGGCTGTGCGAGTATTATAGAATTGAAACTAAAGGGATATCTTCTGATTTTTTTGAGAAACTTCACACTTATAACTGGCCGGGAAATGTGCGGGAACTGGTTAATACCCTGGAAAATGCCATCACGGCCGCACGGCATGAACCCACCCTGCTTTCGATACATTTACCGACCCGGATCCGCGCATATTCCGCCCGTGTTTCAGTTGTCGGACACAGGGGAGATGCTTCGGGGAGGATGCCTGGGTTCCGGGAATTAATGATAAAAACAGAGCGTAAATACCTTCAAGACCTCATGGTTTTTACTGAGAACAATATCAAAAAATCATGTCGGATATCAGGGCTGTCACGTTCACGTATGTATGCCCTTCTTAAAAAACATAATATTTCCCGCTGAGAAACTCCTCGTTAAAACATCTCTTGAAATTCCTGAATATAAGACAATGTCCTTTTTTCAGGACAAACCACTTTGATCTTCCTTAAGTTTCAAATCACATATAATCCTATATATATATGTATTTAAAAGAAAAATTGACTTAATAATATTTTTGCGCCACATGGCATGATTTTTGAAATTTGTAATAATAGTTTGGATTAATATAACCGGTTTTAACTTGAGTTTGCATTGTAACAGTTGAGGATTTTAAATGAAAAAAACAATCATAACCGTAGATGATTCAAAAAGTATTCGTCAGATGCTCAGCTTTACGTTTAAAGAGGCGGGCTATGAAGTGATAGAAGCAGTGGATGGAATAAATGCCCTGGAAAAAATCAAAGGTACACAAATTCATCTGATGATCGTGGATCTTAATATGCCCAACATGAATGGTATTCAACTGATTCGTGCAGTAAGATCCGATCCTGATAATAAATTTATGCCCATACTAATACTTACTACCGAATCACAAGAGTCAATAAAACAGGAAGGAAGAAAAGTCGGTGCTACTGGATGGGTAGTAAAACCTTATAAGCCTGAACAACTACTGGCTGTGGCAAAAAGACTTCTTAACTAGAGGATTTTTTAAAGGATAATCATATAAACTTTCTGCTGAACAATATGAAGAATTGAATCAGCATCCTTTTATGCAGTCATCCATGACAACAGCCTCGCATAATCTGACAAGCACAAAGTCTGCGAAGGTAATGGAAAAGTTATGTCTGCCTCAAATATGAACAACCTTGCTGAAAATGAGTATGTCAGTTAGGCCGAGTTTGAAAAATATTAAACAGTCAGCAATCAATAATTTACTGAAAGGAAGATGTTATCTTTTTGAACAAGAGTAAGATTATGAACAAGACCAGGAATTATTAGAGTGACTGGTATATATTATTTAATGGAGAATTTATGTTTAAACAAATGAAGGTGAGAACACAGATTGGAACAGGATTTGGAGCTTTGCTCTTGATCCTTGTTATTGTATCAACATTCAGTTTTACAGGGCTTAAAAATTCAAGCAGCGGGTTTGACGAATACAGGGACCTTGCAAGGGACACTAATCTTGCAGCCAGGCTCCAGGCAAACATGCTCATGGTGCGTATGAATGTTAAAGACTTTCTTATAACCAGAAGTGACAAGGATGTTCTGCAATATAATGAATACCTGGATAAAATGAACGGATTTCTCAGGGATTCTGAAAAAGAGATTGTAGATCCTGAGCGCACCAGGAAAATTGAGCTGGTTGCTAAATCAGTTGTTGAATATGAACGGGCATTTGATGAAGTTGTGGAGCTGATGAAAAAGCGCGATATACTTATTTATGAGCGACTTGATCCAAACGGACTTACCATGAGGGAATCGCTAACTGAAATAATGACAAGTGCATATGAAGACCAGGATGCAGACGCTGCCTTTTATGCAGGGCGCATCCAGGAGCATGTTCTTCTTGCGCGGCTTTTTGCGACCAAATTCCTGGATACCAACAGCCAGGATGCTGTCAGGAGATTTGAAAAGGAAATAGGCCCCAATATTGATGTCAGGTCTGATTCCCTTGATAAAAATCTTGAAAACCCCGGGAGACGGGCTTTATTTAAAAAAGTCATGAAGGCACGACAGATTTACAGGGAAACATTTGAAGAACTTGTAAGAATTATCAATGATCGTAATAAAATAATAAAAAATGAACTTGACCGCATAGGTCCAGTTGTTGCTGAAGCAGTAGAAGAAGTCAAGCTTTCCGTAAAAGACGAACAGGATACTTTGGGCCCAAAATTGCAGAATGATAACCGGCAAACTGTCACCCTCGTGTTTATTATAACAATTATCGGATTGATACTGGGCCTAATATTTGCGCTTGTAATTTCAGGTATGATAACAAAACCCCTGGGAGGTGAACCGAGAATTATGGCCGATATTGCCCGGAGAATTTCCGAAGGCGATCTTACAATAAAATTTGACTCAAACGGTAAAAAGGAAACAGGGCTTTTTGCTGCGATGAAGGAAATGTCGGAAAAACTCAATAAAATTGTCGGAGAAGTCAAGCTGGCCGCAGATAATGTAGCATCCGGGAGCCAGGAGCTATCAGCTTCTTCAGAAGAAATGTCCCAGGGTGCCTCAGAGCAGGCATCTTCAGCAGAAGAGGTTTCTGCATCCATGGAGCAAATGGCTGCCAATATAAGGCAAAATACTGACAATGGAATGCAGACTGAAAAAATTGCCATGAAATCTGCTGATGATGCAGTAGAAGGGGGGAAAGCGGTAGAAAAAACCGTTTATGCCATGAAGGAGATTGCAGAAAAGATATCAATCATTGAAGAAATTGCAAGGCAAACCGACCTGCTGGCCTTAAATGCAGCTGTTGAAGCGGCAAGAGCCGGAGATTACGGAAAAGGATTTGCAGTAGTGGCCTCGGAAGTTCGTAAACTTGCAGAAAGAAGCCAGGTATCGGCAAACGAGATCAGTAAACTATCTAAATCAAGTGTTGCGGTTGCTGAAAAAGCCGGGGAAATGCTGGGCAGAATAGTTCCTGATATTCAAAAAACTGCCGGGCTTGTCCAGGAAATCAGCGCAGCCAGTAATGAGCAGAATACAGGTGTTGAGCAGATAAACAAAGCTATCCAGCAGCTTGATATAGTTATCCAGCAAAACTCATCCGTGTCGGAAGAAATGGCATCAACCTCAGAAGAGCTTTCAAGTCAGGCTGAAGAACTTCAGGCATCCATGGAGTTCTTCATGGTGGATGACGGCCAGAGTAGAACCATGAGCTATTCGGCCCGAATTCCCAGGACCAAAAGAGTGCATACTTATATAATGCCTAAAAAACTGTCAAATCTTAATCAAGATATTCAGGATAATATGAGGACTAATGACTTTGATGAAGCAGGAACCCGGCATACAGATAGTCATCTTTTTATGAATCAGACTCAATCCAGAGGTGAAATCCTGGAAGAAGGGTTTGAAAAATATTAGTATGAATTTCTTGTAATCTTGAGAATGAAAAAAATGCTACATATTCAGTGTACAATATAAAGAGAAAACATGACAAAAATATTAGCAATTGACGATAAAGAAGATAACCTGTTCACCATATCAGCAATGATTAAAAATGTTATTCCAGAATCGGAAATGTTCACAGCATTATCAGGAAGGGAGGGCATTGAAAAAGCAAAAAAACTATCTCCAGATATCATTATACTTGATATACGGATGCCGGAAATGGACGGTTTTGAAGTCTGTAAAAGATTAAAAAAAGATGAAAAAACAAAACATATCTCAATCATTATGCTGACTGCTGCACACAGGGATTCCAAAAGCCGGATAAAAGCATTGGAGCTTGGTGCAGACGCATTTCTTACAAAACCCATTGACATGGCAGAAATAGCAGCGCAGATCAAGGTTGTCTTGAGAATGAGAAATGCGGAAAAACTATTAAGAAAAGAAAGAGATCTTCTCGAAGAACTGGTGGCCGAGAAAACAAGGTCTATTAAGCAGAACGAAAAGAGGTTGAAAAAGTCCAACCGGGCACTCAAGGCTTTAAGCAGATGCAATAAAGCAATAGTAAATTCAACAAATGAAGACGAATTACTTGAAGAAGCATGTCAAATACTTGTTGATGATGCTGGTTACAGGATGGCGTGGATCGGGTTTGCGCTGAATAATATGCAAAAATGTGTCAGACCCACAGCACAGGCAGGATTTGAAGAGGGATATCTTGATAATGTGAAGATAAACTGGGGGGATACTCTTGAAGGGTGCGGACCAACAGGTAAAGCTGTCAGTACAGGAAAACCGGTTATCAATAATAATACCCGGACAAATCCAGACTTCAAACCCTGGCAGGTTGAATCCCTCAGACGCGGTTATGCATCTTCTGCTGCCATTCCCTTGATAATAAACGACAGAACTGAAGGCGCAGTAAATATCTATGCTGAAGAACCTGATGCCTTTACTACTGAAGAAATCACCCTGCTGAAAGAACTGACAGATGACATTGCTCATGGTATATACATGCTCCGCATTCAAAAAGAAAAGAAAATGCTTGAGTATCATGTGCAGCAGGCACAGCGCAAAAAGGCCATCAGCACAATGGCCGGAGGGATAGCACATAATTTAAACAACATCCTTTTCCCCATCATCGGGTACACGGAAATGGCACTTGAAGATGTACCTGAAGGCGGCGATGTTCATAAATATTTGAAAAATGTGCTGACAAATGCCATCCAGGCTAAAAAACTTGGCTTGCAGATGTTGTATTTAAGCCATAATTGCAACTATGATGGGCAGCCTGTAAATGTAAAGATTCAGCAAACAATCAATGATACTCTGAAGATAATAAAACCCATATTGCCGGGCAATATAAAGATAAAAACCAGCATCAATAAAGATTGCGGCCCTGTACTTGCAGATCCAGAGCAGATTTACCAGATCATCATGAATCTTTTTACAAATGCTTGTGATGCTCTGGAGGGAACAGGAGGAGAAATTGAGTTTATACTCACTGAAAACCAAATTTCATCTGATAGCTGGATAAAACAATTAAAAAGAAAACCGAGAAATTATATTATGCTGACAATAAGTGATAACGGCTGCGGTATGGAGAAGGAAGTTCTTAACCGGATATTTGACCCCTATTTTACAACAAAAGAGATAGATAAGGGAAAGGGCCTGGGACTTTCAATGGTAAGGAGTATCGTAAGCAAGCATAACGGGTACATTTCACTAGACAGCAACCCTGGAAAGGGAACTGTAATGCAGGTTTATCTGCCGAGGTTTGATGGATAATCCTGAATATAAGAACACTGTCCTCTTTTCATGTAATATACCTATCATTCTTCAGTTAACACAACGAACAATGAAAATATTCTGATCAACCGAGGCAGAAAACAATGACAGCAGCTTATACCATTATATTGATTATAACAGCTCTCCTTACAGTTAACATTGTTAAGAGCAGGAAAAATGAAAAGAAATACCGTGAAACCGAAGAACGCCTTCGGGCCATAATAAACTATGCCCCAGTCATTCTATGGGAAATGGATCAGGATGGAATCTATACATTTTGTGAGGGAAAAGGTTTGGAAATTCTGGGATCAGTTCAGAACGGTGCACTAGGAAGATCCCTCTATGATATTTATGCAGACAATGAAAAAATCCTTACTGATGGTCAACGTGCCTTGAGAGGGGAAACATTTTCAAGTTATCACAAGGTCAATAGATTTACCTTTGAGACTCACTATATTCCACTGAAAAGCAATAACGGTAACGTTTCCGGCGCAATGGGTATTTCATTTGATGTGACTGAAAGCAGAAATGTACAAAAAGAACATTCGCTTCTTTCAAAGGCTGTTGAACAGACAGCGGAAAGTATTATAATAACAAAGAAAAACGGATTGATCACATATATAAATCCCATCTTTGAAAAAATCAGCGGGTTTACCCTGGAAGAAATAAAAGACCGGAATTTCCGGATTTTTAAAACCAATGAACATGATGAGTCCTTTTACAGGGGGATGTGGGATACAATTTCAAGGGGAAAAGTCTGGTCAGGACATAATATAAACAGGATGAAAAACGGGGAACTTCGTGAATTTGAAACCACCATTTCACCTATTATCAATTCTGCCGGAGAGATTGTTAACTTTGTCTCAGTGAATCGTGATGTTACCCTGGAGATTGCCATGAAGAACAAGCTTCGTCACTCTCAAAAAATGGAAGCAATAGGCACTCTTGCAGGCGGTATTGCTCATGATTTCAACAATATACTCTCGCCTATAATGGGATTCACAGAACTGATTCTCCTTGAAATCGAAAATGACACCCTGATATACGGCAACCTGTCAAAAGTACTCAAAGCTGCTGAACGGGCAAAAGAGCTGGTAAGGCAGATATTAACATTCTGCCGGGGAGGAGGCAAACAGGAGCTTAAACCTGTCTGCGTAAAGCCTGTTGCAGAAGAGGTTCTCAAGCTGCTCAGGGCATCCCTGCCATCCACAATAGAAATACGTCAAAACATCCGATCTGATTTGAATGTTATGTCGGAATCCACACAAATACACCAGATAATAATGAATCTATGCACCAATGCAGCCCATGCCATGCGTAAGGCCGGCGGTATTCTGGAAATCCGGCTGGAAGAAGTTGAACTTGGCACCGATTACACAGACCGGCAGATTGATATGAAACCCGGCTATTATCTCAGGCTGACGGTAAGTGACACAGGAAAAGGCATATTGCCTGATGTTAAAGAACGTATATTTGAACCCTTTTTTACGACCAAAGACAAGGGCGAAGGAACAGGTATGGGGCTTTCTGTTGTTCATGGCATAGTAAAAGGATATGGCGGCACCATAACTGTATACAGCGAACCTGGAAAAGGTTCGACATTCAATGTGTTCCTCCCGGTAATAAATAATGCAGACAGTTCGGTTAACAGCCGAGAAAGATTAATTATGAACGGAAACGAACGTATTCTTTTTGTTGACGATGAAGAGTATCAGGTTGACATGTGCAAACAGATGCTTGAGCATCTGGGGTACAATGTAGCAGTTACGACAAGCAGTTTGAAAGCATTGTCTTTGTTCGGTAAAAATCCTGATGATTTTGATTTAGTCATGACCGATATGACAATGCCGAATATGACAGGTGATATACTTGCTAAAAAAATCATGTCCTTGCGACCTGATATCCCGATTATTCTCTGCACCGGCTACAATGAACAGATTTCAAAAGAAAAAGCCAAATCGCTGGGAATTAGGGGGTTTGTCATGAAACCGGTTGTAATGAAAGAGATGGCAGGGATAGTACGCAACTTACTTGACGGAATTTAAACTGAGTTTCTGCCGGATGAACAAAGAGCGTGGGGCAACCTGCAACCTTAAAAATGAGCAAAACAAGTATTTCAAGTTTCATATTGACCCGTTTTTACAAAATATGTATAAAATTCAAGAAAAATGGGAGGATGTAAATTATGAAACTAAATATAATAATAAAAATGTTTTGCATTACAGCTTCTTGCATTGTCCTTTTACATCAATTAAACCTGCCGGCCTATGCAGATCCGATTAAACTGGCCACCCAGAGGGAAGGACACAGACTGTCTGCTGAAAGCGCACCCTTTGTCAAGTGCGCAATGAATATGATTAACCAGCCTTATCTGATAGACAAGATACCGTGGGAGCGTGCTCAAAAAGATACCGAAGATGGAATAAATGATGGTTTTTTTATAGCAACAAAAAATAAAAAGCGAGATAGTTATGCTGTTTTTGCCGAACCTATATACACTATCAGATGGCTATATATAGTAAATAAAGATTCGGGTATTGCACCTGGAAATACGGATTTTAATACCAGGTTGTTTTGTGCAGATATAGGCAGTGCCAGGTATAAGTGGCTTGATGCTAAATATAGCAAAGGTGAAATATCCAATGAAATTACAGCAGTGGATCTGCCTGAGCAGATGCTGAAAATGCTGAAGGCAAATCGGATTGATGTTGCTGTAATAAATGCCCACGGTTTTGATACAGCATTGAAAAAACTATCACTTCCTCCTGATACATTTAAAACTTTTCTTATGCGTGAAATACCTGCCGGCATTTATTTTAATAAAAAGTTTTTGAATAATACTCCCGATTTTATTGAAAAGTTTAATAATGCACTGAAACGATGCAAAAAAATGAAACAACAATGATTTTTAACAATTCAGAACTTATCGTTGATTTATGCGGATGAGGGAAGCATGTATAAAAGTATCAGACGGGATTTAAGTGCCGGAATAGGAGTAGCTGTATTATGTGTATGCCTCACAACAGGTGCAATATACTATTTCTTCACTATGAAGATGGTTGAACGTGATTTCAATGAATACATAACCCACCAGACTAAAAGCATTGCAGATATGTTCACCATTCAACTCTGGCTATTTGATCTGAACAATATACGGAAACTTGGCAAACTTCTTTTGAACTCTCCACAGATAACAGGCATTATTCTTAAAGATTTTAGTCAGATAATTATTTTAAATGAAGGTTTAACCGATGAAAAAGCAGGCGTAAAGGTTGACCAGAATCTTTTTCACAAAAATTCAAGGCAGGTCGGTAAAGTAGAAATTTATTTTTCCAACACCCCGTGGCAGCAGCACAAAACAAACATTTTATATATGGGGGGCATTATTGTAACAGGCGCCATAGCTACTCTTTGCCTGCTTATTAACATTCTGATCAATAAATATCTTTCTTACCCGCTGGAAAAACTACGTGTGGATATAGCATCTTTTTCTGCCGGGCAGTTTGAAGTTTCGGGCCTTTCCAATCAAAGAATTGAAATTCAGACTATTATAGACTCCTTTAATGAACTTGCCCGTAAAATTGAATTAAGAGATAAAGAAATTTCAAACAAGACTATTTCCCTGGAAAAAGAGATACAGGCAAGAAAAAAAACCGAAAAATTTTTAAAGGAGAGTGAAAAAAAATATCAGGGCCTTTACGAAAATGCTCCTGATATATTCGTAACAGTAGAAACCGGCACAGCAAAGATTATAAATTGTAATCGAACAATGGTTGATCAATTGGGATATTCAAAGTCAGAAATCATCGGCAGGCCGGTTTTCGACATGCTCACACCCGGCAGTGTAAAACTCGCTAAGAAAAAAATATTTCCGTTAATAATGAAGTCGGCTGCAATTACAGGGGAAGAATTACAGGTGCTGAAAAAAGACGGCAGCACAATTGATGTAAGCCTTAATGTTTCGACTGTAAGCGATGAAAATGAGAATATAATAGAAAAAAGGTTTATCTGGCGTAATATCACAGAAATTAAAAAGCTCGAATCACAACTGCAGCATAATCAAAGACTGGAATCTATCGGTACTCTTGCCGGGGGGGTTGCACATGAGATAAACAACCCGATCAACGGTATTATGAATTACGCTCAACTGATTAAAGACCGCCTGGATCCTGAAAACCAACTTTCCGAATTTGCAGGTGAGATTATTTTGGAAACTGATCGGGTTGCTGAAATTGTTATGAACCTGCTTACATTTGCAAGTCACGATAAACAAGAACACAGCAAAGCACGCATTCATGACATAGTTGAAGCAACGCTCTCTTTGATTCGTACGCTTGTCCGCCATGACCATATTACACTGGAAGTTGATGTACCCGATGATCTGCCGGAAGTAGAATGCAGAAGTGAACAAATCCGGCAGGTATTAATGAATCTGCTGACCAACGCAAGAGATGCTCTTAACGAACGATACAAACAATACCATGAAGATAAAATTATCAGGGTGTTTTCACGGTATTTAAATATAGATGGGAAGAGATGGATAAGAACTACTGTGGAAGATCATGGCCACGGTTTAAACCCTGAAATACAGGAACGAATATTCGACCCGTTCATTACCACCAAACCCAGGGAACACGGAACCGGCTTGGGCCTTTCAATAAGCTACGGCATAGTTCATGAACATCATGGGAAACTGCATGTGGAAAGCGAGGCCGATCGTTTTACACGATTCCATCTGGATCTGCCGGTAAACAACGGCTGGGAATTAGAGAAAAAAGATATATAAAGGTTTCATATGTTCAAACAGAAATTCAATATAACCATCACAGCCAAGATTATAGTATTTTTAATAATCGGTTTTTCCATAATGCTTTATCCGGTAAAGGGCATTGCACTTGAAAATGATGAAATTGTTGTAGCCGGCGTATTGGCATACTGGCCTCCACAGTATTTATCAGATAAAGTAGACGGAAAACCTTCCGGATTTGCAGTTGATATAATGAATGAGGTTGCAAGAATCGGTCGTTTTAAAGTAACTTCAGGGATCCTGACATGGGCGTATTTTCGTTTGCAACTCTGGGGCTTTAAAAATAAGACGGAGGTCTGTTCCAGGATAAACGCATTCCTCTTGACTCATTATCTCGCATAAAGTTTTAAGGGCATTATTTGATCTTTTATTTGCCATTGTATAAAACTGTACGATTAAATATTTATTTTCTTCATCAGGTATTATATCTGCCGGTGTTTGAAAAACAGCTTTAAGGAATGATCGGCCTTCATCTTCTTTACGAGCAAGTACTGGAGGAACAAGTAAATCAAAAAGAGTTGTT
>JAUCGD010000849.1 GCA_030377945.1 Desulfobacterales bacterium HSG17
GGACCTACTATGGCTGTTATTGCTTATAAATGCCCTCAATATAAGGTGACAATAGTAGATATTAATGCCGGCCGGATTGAACAATGGAATTCCGATAAACTGCCCATATATGAACCTGGGCTTGATGAGGTGGTAAAAGCTGCAAGGGGAAGAAATCTTTTTTTTGATACAGATGTAAAAAAAGGAATAAAAGAAGCTGATATTATTTTTGTGAGTGTCAATACACCAACAAAAACCTTTGGTGCAGGTGCAGGTATGGCTGCTGATCTGCAATACTGGGAAAAAACTGCACGGGAGATCAGGGAATATTCCGAATCTCCGAAAATAATTGTGGAAAAGAGTACTCTTCCGGTTAAAACAGCACAGGCAATGAAACGGATTCTCATGGCAGGAGATAACCCGGGCCAGTTTGAAGTATTATCTAATCCTGAATTTCTTGCTGAAGGAACTGCAATTGCCGACCTTGAAAAACCTGACAGGGTTCTAATTGGATCAATGGAAACAGAGAGCGGCCTGAAAGCCAGGCAGGAGCTTGTTGATGTATATAAAAACTGGGTTCCTGAAAATAAAATTATTACAACAAATCTATGGAGCAGTGAACTTTCCAAACTTGTATCTAATGCATTTCTGGCACAGAAAATATCTTCCATTAATGCAATATCGGCACTTTGTGAAAAAACAGATGCAAATGTTAATGAGGTTGCAGGAGCTGTTGGCATGGACAGCCGTCTTGGAAACAAATTCTTAAATGCCAGTGTAGGGTTTGGAGGTTCTTGTTTTAAAAAGGATATACTGAACCTGGTTTATCTTTGCAGGTATTACGGCCTGGAGACAGTTGCTGATTACTGGGAAGGTGTTTTAAAAATAAATGATTATCAAAAAGAACGATTTGTCATGAACATGCTGGCCAATATGTTCAATACACTTGCAGGTAAGAAGATATGTATCCTGGGTTTTGCATTTAAGGCCAATACAGGGGATACCAGGGAAAGCCCGGCTATTTATATTGCTGAAAGATTACTGGAAGAAAAGGCGGAGGTTAGAATAAGTGATCCACAGGCACTTGATAATGCTAAAAAGGATTTAAAAGATGCTGGAGAAGAGATTTCTTATATTGAAGATCCATATGAGGCTGCAAAAGGATGTGATGCAATTGCTGTAATGACAGAATGGGATAAGTACAAATCCCTTGATTATAAAAAGATATTCAAATCAATGGTCAAGCCTGCTTTTATTTTTGACGGCAGAAATAT
>JAUCGD010000108.1 GCA_030377945.1 Desulfobacterales bacterium HSG17
AACAATATTGCTTCAAAGGATTTAAAATATGCTTATAAATATATCAGTTAAACTTTTTGCAACTTTATCTAAATACACACCTGATTCATCTGATCAATTTCCTGTTGAAAAAGGAATCACAGTTAAAGACCTTGTTAAACAGCTTAAGGTTCCTGAAAAAGATGTCAGGCTTATATTTGTAAACAATAAAAAAGGATTAATGACATCAGTTCTGAATAACAATGACCGGGTAGGACTTTTTCCACCCATAGGAGGGGGATGATGCTCAGGTCGGATTTTATCCAGGCCATACAAAAATATTCGGTTTCACAGACATTTTCTGATGGAACTGAATATACCGGCATCAGTGTAAGAACTGTTGAAAAACTTTCTGAGGATTTCAAGACAACAGGACGGCATGTTGAGGTTTCAGCACTTGAAAACCAAATTTTACCGGACAGATATGCCCGCAATATGAAAACCTTTTCTTTGGAAAACCAGCTTCTTTTACTAAAATCCCAGGTAACTGTGGTTGGGCTTGGAGGTTTAGGAGGATTGGTAATTGAAATTCTGGCCCGTGAAGGTGTTGGCCGCCTTAATCTTATTGACGGAGACAATTTTGAAGATACAAACCTTAACAGGCAGTTGTTATGCACCACTGAACTTTTATCCGTTTCCAAGGTTGAGGCAGCAATTAAACGTGTTTCTGAGGTTAATCCGTCAATTGATATAGACTCTTTTGATGAATATTTAGATAATAATAATGCTGATGATATGATTGACGGCTCAGATGTGGTTGTTGATTGCCTGGATAATCTGAAAACCCGTTTTATTCTTGAAAAAGCGGCAAAAAGAAACGGAATTCCACTGGTCTCTGCTGCTATTGCAGGGAATACAGGCCATGTAACAACTATATTTCCTGAAGATCCGGGGCTGGCTTCAGTGTATGGCGAGCTGGCTGATGATAAACAAAAAGGTGCAGAGCTTTCCCTTGGGTGTTTGTCTCATACTGTAAGTTTTCTGGCTTCTATTGAATGCTCGGAAGTAATAAAAATTTTGCTTAAAAACGGTAAACTGCTCCAAAATCAGCTTCTGATTGCAGATCTGGCAGAAAATATTTTTGAAATCCTGGATCTGGAAATTTAATAGAATAATCATTTTTTATATTTAAAACTTGAAAATCTAATAAAAATGGATATTTTTATGTTGACCAAATAAATTATATTAAATATATGGCGATTTCAAATTAAACATTATTCAGGAACTATTTTAATTACTATGGGAATACAAGAAAGAAAAGAAAGAGAAAGAGAGAGAAGGCGGCAGCAGATTATTGTTGCTGCAAAACGGGTTTTTTCCGAAAACGGATTTAACCGCTCTACAATGGAAGATATAGCCAAGGAAGCTGAACTGAGTCCGGGTACACTTTATCTTTATTTTAAGAACAAAGATGAATTATATGCATCTCTTTCATTGAGAATACTGCAATATCTTATTATAAGGCTTGAACATGTTAACGGCAATGCTGAGTTGGACCCGGAACAAAAAGTTGAGGCTCTTACAGATGCCATGTTTGATGTTTATGATTTTGATCCGCTCATAATTATTAACATGTTTCATCTTCAATCAAGTGAAACCTTAAAAAATCTTTCTGAAGAATTGCTTTCTGAAATTGAAAAATTGTCCAGAACCTCTCTTGGAGCAATCGGAAATATATTTAAGGAAGGCATTGATGCAGGGATATATATTGATAAGCATCCTATTGCCCTTGCAGATATATTCTGGTCCATGTTTTCAGGAGTTATTTTGTGGGAATCAAGCAAAAAGATAATTAATGATGATAAGGATTATCTCAAAGGCACCTTGAAAGTTGCTTTTGAAATTTTTGCCCGCGGGTTAAGAAAATAGAATTAAAATCTTGGGTATCTGCTGATTTTTTAATTTGCAGGTACCTTTTTTACACATCTTGACAAGCCTTCAGACTTCCTTTTATAAATAATTTGTAAAAATCTTCAGGAATATCAATCTCAATAGTTTTATCAATAAAGTTTATTTTACAGCAACTGCAATTATTATCACTTTTTAACCCAAACTCACCGCATTTTGGACATTGCCTGGTTTTTTTCATTTTTATCCTTTCTCTATTTCTTGAGTGGGATTGAAATTTTAAAAAATTTCATAAATCATATGAAAAAACAAGCTGATGAGTCAATGGGGGAAATGATGAATTTAAGGGTAGGAATATTCTACTTAGGGCTTTGCAAATTCTTTGGCTAAATCATTATCAATAACATACATACATACTTCTTTTGCTCCCCTTTCTGTATATTGATACTTTTCACCAAGATTGTTTATCAGGAATGTAACATCTTCCCTGATTCTTTTGTCATGGGTTTTAAATTCTTCTTTATTATAATCTTTTATAGCCTGGCGGAAGTTTTCATTTTCAAGAAAGGGATCAAGTACTTTTTCTTTGAGATTATAGACATACCGGTCATGCAGATCATTGTATAATTTTGTTTCCACAACAGGTTTTTCCTCAACAAGAATTTCCTGGGTCAAAGTCTTGGATGTATATTCTTTTTGGGTATCTTTACGAAAATCAAGGCGTGTTTTCTCATCTGTTTTGCCTCCAAGCAGCCTGTTTTCAATTCCCCAGAGAAATTCATCTGTTATTTCAAGCTGTTCTTCAGTATAATTGCATTTTGCCACAGAACCCAATTCAAAATTTATGGAAAAAAGATAATTTTGAATATCCCTGGAGATTCTTTCTTCATTATAATTATAAAGGGATTCTTTAACTTCCTGCAAGATTGTATAATTATACATATGAAGCATGGAGTCCAAAAAACCCTCGGGAACAGATTTGCTGAGATCAGGCCGGAGTTTTGTAAAATAATTATTAAGTACGGACATGTTTATAAGCTTGTCTTCTCTTGCACATGACGAGTAAAAATCATTAAATATCTTAATGGAATCTCTGCCGGAAAATCCTTTTTTGCCTTCGGTTTCCGATTCTTCAATTATCTTTTGTCTTATTTTTGCAGTAAAGGTTTTCCTGTCTTCTTCTGCAAGCCATTTAGGAATATTTCCTGTGTATATTTCCATTTTAAGAAGCTGGAGATTTTTATCACAATATCTGCTGTATTTTTCAGGGCCGCCGATCCATTCCAGAAGAGCTTCGGATCTGGTGTTCAGGCGAGATGATATTATAACTCTGGCAAAGTTATGGAGAACACGGGGCAGAAAACTTTCATCTATGTGTTTTCCGAAAATATTTCTGTAAATCTCAACCTCAGTATTCAAGTCCATAACATAAAGAATCTGGATATATTCAATACGGTCGGAAAATGATTGAAGTCCGTGAATATTTTTCTTATCTTCAGGATTCATAAGAGCCATGAAAAGAGAATTAACATTTTCTTCAATATCTTCAACCTTATGAACTCCTTCACTGATGATATTATGAAGTTCGATAAGGCGCTCAACATTATGGGATTTAATATCCATAAGTGCATAAATGCCGTTATTGGTTTTTGCATACCTGGAAAATATGTATTTAACCTGGTTGCTGTCCCTGAGAAGGTCGTTAATACGTTTTTGAAGCATGGGGTTGGTCATGACCGTCTGGCGCATGGGACGGTCTCCGGGATTAAAAACACTGATCCCTTCCCCAAGACGGCGGTTAATGTCATAGGGCCTGACATAAACCATTTTAAAAACCTCTTCAGGACTTTTAAGTTTATTAAGCAAAGCCTGATATAATGAACTGCAAATGGTGCAGGGTTTATCCCTGAAAACCCATTGATAGGCTTTATCTGTAAACAACTTCCATTTAAATTCATCATTTTCAAAAAGATCATCCAGCAATTGCCTCCGGTGTCTTTTTGGAATGATTAAAAGTGGATATTCATGGCTGGGGCATGGGATATCAATATAATCCTCTGAAAAATACATGGGATATTGGTTATCATAAAATGAATTGTTCTTTTCATTGGGACTTGTTTCGGAATTATTTACAGACTGCTCATTTGCAGACCCGTGATTTACAAGGAGTTTTGAAAGTTTTTCAAGCAAAGGGTTGGCATCCTGTCCAGAAAAACTGCCCAGGGTATTCTGATCCAGCCGCCAAACTGTCTCAAAACGCATACCATTATCTATATTGGCATAGGATTCAAATTTTTTAAGGAGATTGTTAAGAAATGTGCTTTTTCCTGAGCCTGGAGGCCCGTCAAATATATATATTTTATTTTGCTGTGCCCCCCGCTTTAAGGCTTCTGCAAGGGTAATCAGCCTGTTGGCAAAAAGTCGGTCTGCAAAAAAAGGGTGGTCAACATCTTCAACAAAAAGCTTTGTGCAGTCATAAGATGCATAATTTATTGATTCAGGGTCATCAGGATATTCATCAACCCCTTCTCCCACATAATAATGGATCATATCATGAAATATCTGAAAAACATTGCGCGCTGCATTGGCCGGTTTTTCAGAAAGTATTTTAAGGAACTCTTCAAAAGGAATAAGCTTGGTCTGACTTCCCTCGCTCATAGTGCGGTTTAGATTGTCCATTGCTTTTCTTATATTTTCCATATGAAATTCCATTTTTGCTTTTAGTTTTAACCACGAATAACACTAATGACACGAATATACTATAATTTTCAATTCGTGTTATTCGTGTTATTCGTGGTTTTGTTCTTTATAATCTGTTTTATTTAGAATCCATGGCAAACAATATTCGCCTTGCAAGCTTTCTTTTTTCCATAGAGTATAAAACCCGCTGCCATTGTATTTTTGGTTTTTCAGGTTCTTTTTGCTGAGTGACCGGTGATGGACCGGGAGAATATATCCCGGTTGTCGGTCTGGCTGCCACAACTTCACTGGTTTCCAGTTTTACCGGGCCTCCCCAGAGATATTCTATGCCCATCATGGTATTGGCAATAAATTCCTGAACCAGGGGTTTTTCCTCAAAACGATGTTGTAAATAAAGCTTTGTATCATCTGTTTTATCCATATCAACCTCAATGCAGGGGGGATGATAAAGAGTATCAATAACCATCTGCTTATAATCTTCAGCATTTCTGGACTGAACATAATATTCCCAGGTCATTTTAGCCCTGTTTACACGCTTTCCCGCAACAAAAAGATTATGAAGTTCTACAAAATCCTGGTCAATAAATGTGTTGATAAACAGGAAATCATCAAGATTTTCCCGAATCTTGAAAATATAGTCATGACCTGTTCCAGTTTCTTTATCAAAATGATCTCTTTCAATAGCATCTGAAATTTTTCTGAATTCAACAGAATATTTTCCCAGATCAGCCGTGTTTTCAATATTATAAAACATCCGCATACCCAGGGCATAGGGATTTAATCCCACACGGGGCATTGAGGTAACACCTGCATTAACCCTTGCAAAATCAACCTCATGCCCTTTTATGCGGTCATCCTGCATAAAAAGAACTTCGTGCCAGTAACTTGCCCAGCCTTCATTCATTATCTTGGTTCTGATCTGGGGCTGGAAAAACAGGGATGTGTTAAGCACCACCTGCATTACTGACTTCATCCATTTATTTTCTTCCTTGTTTAAAAATTCTGATTTTGACATTAAAAAACTGAGAAGATCAGGTGTACGCTCTGCTTTTTTTTCAAGGGTTTTTTGAAAAACAGCCTTAAATTCAGGATGTTTCAATTCTACATCAGCAAAAAAGGATTCTTCCCCCAGATTTCCGTAATCTCTTATGTTTTCATTGTATCTTTCAATTTCTTTTATATAATCGCTGATCTTTACTTTTTTATGGGTCTGAAGAAAAACATCAAAATAAAAATCCAGGCGTTTTGAGCCGTCAGATGTAAGGGGCCGGTTAAGTCTTGATAATTCACCATAATAGGAAACAATATTATCAATACTTCTTGCAAATTCAATAATATAATCAACCTGTCTTCCTTTTTCCGAGCGCAGCCTGGCTATTAATCTTTTATCGGAAAGTGCCTGGCCTGTAAAATCATAATCCCAAGTATGCCGGAAATAAAGGTTATTCTGGAAAAAATCAATATGCCCCAATACATGATAAAAAATCATTACATTGAGCCAGTCAGGATTGTTGTCATTATAAAAAGAAATAGGAGGCCGGGTGTTTATAACTGTCTCATAAGGATTACCAGGGTACAGTTCATATTTGCCTTTACCCTTTAACACCTCTACATCATGTACCCAATAATCATACAGGGTGGGAATCATAATTTTGGGAGACAATTCAATCAAATCCCTGTTGGTGACAATATATTCAAGGGATTCATCCTGAAAGCTCAGTCCTGCATCCCTTGCCCTTTTTTTACACCCTTCCATGATTTTCTTGGCATGTTGATCTATTAGTTCCATATGAAATTCACCATTTATGAAATCAGTGTTTTTATACCTTCGATAATACGGTTTTCATCTGCATCTTTCATCATTACATCAAGGCGGAGCAGGTCAGACTTGTCTTTTAACAGGCCGGATACATCCAGGTATTTTTCAACCTCTGTTTTGTTTGCCAGGGCTGATGAATGCTTTGCAACGGTGATTCCAACCCTGTTGGCATAAACAAGGGTTTTTTCAAGTTCAGGAATTGTTTCTTTTCCTTCTGTATCCCAGTCATCCCCGTCAGTGCCGTGGAAAATATATATATTATAATCTTTTGCAAGGTTTTCTTTTTCCACGATCTCATTAACCATTTTGAACGCAGAAGCTACTTTTGTTCCGCCTGCAACCTTTGAATTATAATAAGTATAAAAATCAGGGACTTCGTGGGCCTCAGTATCATGAAGAATAAAACGGGATTCCACCTGCTTGTCATACTGGTACAAAAGCCAGCTGTATATGAGAACATGCTGGGATACTACCAGTTCTGTGGGTTTACCCATCATGGAACCGGAATAATCCCTGAGAAAAAATATCATTGCCTGGGATTCATAATCCATTTCCCGTGAAAGTATTCTGTAAATACGGTCAGCAGGGGAGATTAAAAAATCTTCAGGATTAATGCTGCCAACATCAGGTATATTTCCCAGGCTGATATTTGTTTCCACGATTCTTCTTAAGGTGGCTTTTTTATCAAGAAATTGTCCAAATCCCCTGTGCCTGTCTGTCATGTCATAGGTATAGCGGGTAAGGGACCGTTTTTTACCTTTATCTTTCAAATTCGGAAGTTCAAATTTTTCAGTCAGAATTTTACCAAGATCATATGCACTTGACTCCATCTCATGAGGACCTCCCTGGCCTTCACCAGGGCCAGCTCCAGAACCTTCGGGATCACGGATTGGCTGTTCTCCTATTACCTCCCCTTCTTCACCTTCTCCCGAACCTCCTGACTCTCCCCCTTCTTCAGGCGGTTTAACCGCGTCATGGATAAATTTTTCCTCAACAGTTGTGGGAACAACCACAATTTTATCCTTGCCTCCTTTACCCGGCTTCACAAGACGGCCTACCCTTATTTTCCTGGGAAATCCGTCTTTTTCACGCATTTTATCACGTTCAAGAAGCTCATCAAGAGAACGCAGGCAGGTTGTATAGTTGAAATACAGGGGTAAAGCCTGCTGAAGCATCAAAAGATCTGTATATTCATAGATGCTTTCAGGCATGGGCAGAAACGATTTTTCAACTTCATGGGGAAGTATCACAGGAATATCATGGGAGCCTTTATAATTTAATTCTTCCAGGATTATCTCTTCCTGTTCAGGACTAAGCCCCCTGGCCTTGACTTCCTCATAATATTTTTGAAGCTTATTATTCATGGCAAATGCCTTTATTTTTCATCTTCCTGGGTACAGAAGTATTCAATGGTTTTCTGGGCACAGGTATTGCAGTAATTAAGCTTGTTAAGCATGGTGTCAACCATACGGTCATAAAGCTTCTGGTTTTCTTCATTTGTCCTGTTTGCCAGGGCACCTATAAGGCTTCCTGCTCCTGCAATATCGGATTTCAGTCTTACATCTGTAACAGCTTTAACCAGTTCCAGGTTGTCCATAAAATCATACTCAGGATCAACCGATATTTTCTGGCCGTAAATTTTGCGGATAGAAGTTCTGAAGCTTTCCCGCTGTTCTGCGGTCTTAAGTCCCAGTCTTTCTTCAACACTCTGGATATATCTTTCATCTACCTTCAGGGCTTTGAGTTCACCGGTCTGGGGATCTTTGTATTTCCACATCTTGTCAGCACCGAGATTTTCAGCATCAATACCTATTATCATATTTACATAGTTCATCACATCTTTTCGGATGGCAAGGGGTTCGTCCATGTAAGCGTTAAACATCTCTGTCATTACCCGTTCCCTGTAAAGCCCTTTTGCCATTTTTATGTCTTCTAAGTATTTTGCCCTTTCATTGGCTTCAGCAACATAATCAAGAACAACCCGTTCAAAAGCTTTATAAATGTCGTAGGCAAACATGCATCTACCTTCATTGGTCTCCGAGCTTTCAATAAGAAGCTGGATAGCCCGGCCCAGATTCCTCTGGCCCATGCCTTTTTGACCGAATCTTTTTGTAATATCCGGGTCCTGGCTCAGGGTATCAATAACCTCTGACAGGGTTTTTATGCTTTTTTCTCCTGCCACTTCTCCTGCTGCCAGTTTCATTGTTTCAACAGGAGTTATTTTTTCAGATCTTGGAAGACGGCTCAACACTGCTGAAACCGAAGCAGCATAATTTAAATTTGGGTCCTGGTGCAGGGCTTCGCTGTTTATTGTTGTCCTTGCTTCATTTCCGATTGTGTAGTCTGTAAGTTCTTTTTGAAGCTTGTAATTTGTATTGTGGGAAACATAGCAGATACGGCAGCGGTCAACAATTGGCGCTTCTTCTTTTTCTGCAAGAAAGCGGTTAAATTCGGAGTTGTTGCTGGTTGCTATAATCAGGGTATCAATGGGCCATTTAAATCCGTCAATCTCAATGCTCCTGTTTTGAATAACACCCAGGTAAACCTGAACCAGGTCTTTTTTATTTTTATAAATTTCATCACTGAAATGAATGCCCCCTCCTGCAACACGAGCCAGGGCACCCCGCCTGAGATCAAAGCGGTAAGGATTGTTGGTATCTATAATATGAAGAAGCCGCTGGATTGATTCTTCACCAAGAAGATCAACTGCTGAAGAGGTTATTTTATCTTTTGCCGGGTATTTGCCTGTAACAGTTCCCAGGCTTTCAATCAAAGGAACCGGGAATACTTCAATATACTTAAGCATTTCATCTATATTGCCATCACATTTATTTGTAATGTCATTCCAGATATAAGCACTGCAAGCTCCCAGGGGCCGGTAGTTATCGTACAATTTTTCAATGGCATTATCGGAAAAACCGAATTGTCTGGCAAGATATTCTTTATTGGCGTTTCTGGTTTCAAAAAGATTCATTGCAAGTACAGCAGGATCTTCATAGGTCTGGGATTCAATGGTTTTTATTCTTCCGTAACTTCCAAGACTTTCCATATTGTTAAACTTGAATGTGTATTTCCGATTTTCAGGTATGGATAGAAATTCACGGTAACAAGTGCAAAGATATTCTACAAAAAAGGTTTTACCGTTCCCAGGTTCTCCAACAAGAACATAAGCCATTTCTTTGGATGAACCGCCTTCAGCAGCATCTTTAACATAAGAAACAAAGCTGTTGATTTCATCATACATGCCGATAACATGTTTTTTATCTGTTCGGAATATACTGAAATCATAGGTTGTTTTGCCGTTTACAACTACCTTTTCAATATCGCTTTCCAGGATCATCCTGGAGACAGCCTGAAAAGCGTTTTCAAAGGCGCGCTCTCCTTTTTCTACTGAAAGCAGGTGACCATGAAGTGTACGATTGTCTTTATCCGCCATTATTTACCTCCCATGTAATTGAAACAGAAATTTAAAAATGCAGAATATGAAAAATTTTTATACCGGGGTGTTTTCCAGTTTTTTATGTAACAGGTTATATTTAGGAGAAATAGACACATAATGATATAATATCCTCAAAAAATAAAGTTTTATATTTATCAAAATGGTGCAATGAAGATGGAAAAGGATTATTTTTAAATCTTATTCATA
>JAUCGD010000850.1 GCA_030377945.1 Desulfobacterales bacterium HSG17
GCATATTACAAACTCCTTTTTGAGATTTCTTAATTTTAAAAATAATCATTAAATGCTTATCAAATCGGCAACCGGAATATGAAGCTCGGATGATATACCTGTCGTCTATAAAAGGATCTGGAAGAAAATATATTCTGATTTTTTCGGTATAATGGCAGTCAGGGGGAAATTGCAATCAAATTGACAATGAAAGCACCGGCTTTAGAAGATAATTGAACCACCTGATAAGTACATGTGCATAAGTTTCATAACATTTTTTGTAGGGGCACCCCTGTGGTTGCCCTCGTTCAAGGGCAGGCACGGGGGCCTGCCCTTACAAATGTTGCAAAATATTTGCTTAGGTACTTTAAGTGCGTTCCCTGGGACTATCTGCCCATGGAAGCAATATGATTAATGATGCCTGATGATGAAGTTTTTTCTGTTACCGGAATAATCACTGCCTGTCCTCCAAGGCTTTCAACCAGTTCACGCCCCAGGATTTCTTCAGATTTATAATTACTGCCTTTGGTCAATACATCCGGTCTTATGGTTTCAATAAGCTGATTCAGTTCTTCAGATGAAAATACAACTAGATAATTCACACTGTCCAGGGCGCTTAAAATCTTTACCCTTTCACGGGCATTTATTACAGGCCGTCCGTTTCCCTTAACTTTTTTAACAGAATTATCATCATCAATGGCAACAATTAAAATATCTCCCATCTGCCTGGATGCTGAAAAAAGCATGATATGACCGATATGAAGAAGATCAAAGCAGCCATTTGTCAAGACTACTTTCTTGCCTTTCTTTTTTACTTCATTCACAATTTCTGAAATTTCAGTCAGGGATTTATATTTTAAAGTAAGATCATCAGGAAATCTTTTCAAGGCTGAGGACAATTCTTTTTGGGAAACTGTTGCAGTTCCCAGTTTGCCCACTACAATACCTGCTGCTGTATTGGCAAGGGCCGCAGCTTCTTTAAATGAAAGGCCGGATGCAATGGCAAGACCGAATACAGATAAAACCGTATCACCGGCTCCTGATACATCATATACCTGTCTGGCTTCAGCTTTTATGGTATGGGGAGTATGGCACTGTTCAAACAAAACCATGCCTTTTTTGCCGCATGTAATCAGCAGGTTTTCAATGCCTGTTGTTTTAAGGAGTTTATTCCCGGCTTTTATGATTTCCGTTTCATCTTTAATCTCAATTCCTGATGCCAGACCGGTCTCTTTTTGATTGGGTGTTAACAGAGAAACACCTGCATATTTTGA
>JAUCGD010000851.1 GCA_030377945.1 Desulfobacterales bacterium HSG17
GGCTGTCATATGAAGAGGACCCACTACTGCATCCAGAGTTTTATTTACTCCGCGGATAATCCTGGCATATTCTCCTCCAAACCTGTCTGCATCACCTCGTGTATCCAGTTTTCCTTCAAGTGAAGCATCTGTGAGTTTATTTATATCGCTGACAATTGTTTTTATGGTACTGACCATAGAATCAAGGGATTTTCCCAGTATATCCTTATCTGACAGGATAGTAACCTCTGCTGAAAGATCTCCTGCCGCAACCTTTTCCGCTACCTGAACTGCTCCTCTGAAACTTGAGATCAGCATATTGATATTATTTTTAAGGTCATTGAAATTACCTTTGTAGTCAGCTGTTATCTCATCTGGAATATCGCCTTTGGATAATCGGTCCATATAAGCTGCCGACATATTTAAAGGGTTAATGACTGCATCCAGGGTATTGTTGATTCCATTGACAATTCTTGCATAGTCGCCTCCGAATTTATCTGTATTTCCCCTGGTACTCAGATCACCTTCAGATGCACTTTCCGTAAGCCTTACAGTTTCTGCAACCAGGCCGTTTATGGTATCAATGCAGCGGTTTAGATTATTGCGGATCTGATTAAAATCACCTTTATATTCATGGGTGACTTTATCGGGAATGTCGCCTCTGGCAATACGGTCAATATACTCTGCCGAAGCATTAAAAGGGCTGATTACTGCATCAAGAGTATTGTTGATCCCCTGAACAATCTTGGCATAATCCCCCCCAAATTTATCTGCATTTCCCCTTGTACTGAGTTTTCCTTCTGCTGCACTTTCCGTAAGTTTTACGGTTTCTGCAACCAGGCCGTTTATGGAATCAATGCACTGATTCAGGTTATTTTTTATTTCATTAAAATCACCTCTATAAGTTGTGTTTATTTTTTCTGGAATATCGCCCCTGGCAATTTGGGATATGGATGAGGCTGTAACATTAAAAGGTTCTTCAAAAGCATCAATCAAAGAATTAACACCCATGACCAGTTTTTTCCATCCGCCGTCAAAAGCTTTGGCATTGCCCCTTGTATCCAGTCTACCCTGGCGTACTGCTTCAATAAGATCCTCGGTTTCTGTTGAAACAGCTTTAAGTCCTTTAATCATGGAATTAAGAGCCTTCATAAGACGGTCGTTTTCAGATCTTTCTTTAACATCTACAGCCAGGTTGCCGTCAGCAATATCTTCTGCAATCTTTGATGTTGTATTCATGGCATCTATGAGCATATTAAGGTTATTTTTTA
>JAUCGD010000852.1 GCA_030377945.1 Desulfobacterales bacterium HSG17
TAAGTAGGAAGAAATAGGAGGTTTTAAAAAACCCACATATTGAAAAAAAGATAAGATGCCGCCACAAAAAAGACTTAGCCCGAAAACTCCAATAAGTGTTTCTATTCGCTTTTCAGTACAATAAAATCCAGCTGTTAAAAAAACTGCGATCCAATATTTTGTTTTTAGAGCATAATCAATGCCCAAATCCAAATCTTTTGAATATAATAATCCAATCCAGGGCAGCAGCACAAAAAATATAACCGGAATAAACCATCTTTCTTTAAATAAATATTTTAGTTTAAATAATTTTCCAGAAAACAAACAAATTGCAAATGCACACCCTATTGAAATTAATGGAAATGCAGTTCGAATTGGTAATAAAAAAAGGGTTGCTGCAACAAAAAAGAAAATTGAATTCTCTACACTATTTTTTTTTAAGTTATTTTTTAAAATGCCCATTTTTCACCATAAGAATTTCCTGATAAATCTTTTTTACTTCTTTTGCAGTCCTTTTAACATCAAATAGATATCGGGCATATTCAGATCCCTTCTTACTGTTCTGCTGAGCAAGATCGGGGTTTTCTAAATAATACAGAATTTTTTTGGCTAAATCAAAAGGATTTCCAGCGTCTGCAAGCAATCCTGTTTTTTCATGTTTTATTAAATCAGGAAACCCACCTACATTTGATGTTATTGTAGGGATATTCATCAACAATGATTCCACGGCGCCGCCTACATTTTCTGAATGCGACGGATGCACCGCTATATCAAACCCTGAATAAAGTTTTGATACATCCGTACGAGTTCCCAAAAAAAACACTTGATTGCCAAGGATCTTTTTTCCGTAACGTATAACTTTCTTTTCATACCGTGTAGCACCGGCCCAATCCCCTCCGACAAAGACTAATTTAACATTAAAATATTGCTTTGCAACAATCGCTACTGCATCAATCAGATCTTCATGCCCCTTTAAACCCCTTCTTTGACCCAAATAAAACTTGGGTGGATACATATATGCAACCATACCAATAACTTTGGCATTTTTCGATATTCCTATTTCATTATGAAGGTATTTTTCATTTTTCCGAATAAAATCGTCTATGTCTGTTCCATAATATGAGAGAAATATTCGTTTTTTATTCGCTAATAAAGACTGGTATTTATTTTTTGTCCATTCACAGGAAGCAATCCAATAATCATGTCTATCTGATACAAACAGTTCTAATTTCCTGAAGAAAAAATGCTCCAGATGCAATGGGCCCGGAACC
>JAUCGD010000853.1 GCA_030377945.1 Desulfobacterales bacterium HSG17
GACATATCCTCAGCAAAAACAATCTCCATCTGCTTTTGAATGGCTTTTGGAATTTCTTTAATATCTTTTTTATTATCAATTGAGACAATAACTTTTTTTATGCCATTGGCATGGGCAGCAAGAAGTTTTTCCTTTAACCCTCCAACTGGCAGGATTCTTCCACTCAATGTAATTTCACCTGTCATGGCAACTTTTCTTGAAACTTTTTTACCTGTTAAAACAGAAACCACTGCTGTACACATGGATATTCCTGCTGAGGGACCATCTTTAGGGATTGCACCTTCAGGAACATGAATATGGATATCAAGGGTTTTATAAAAATCTTCTTTAATATTCAACTCTTTACTTCTGGATCTTACAAAACTTACTGCTGCCTGGGCAGACTCTTTCATGACATCTCCAAGCTTTCCTGTAACACTGACATTACCCTTGCCCGGCATGGTTACAGCCTCTATGGTAAGAAGCTCTCCTCCCGCCTGGGTCCATGCAAGACCTGTCACAATTCCGATTTTATCTTCCTGTTCAAGAATGCTGTCTCTAAAATTAGGCTGTCCAAGATATTTTAAGACCAGGGTTGTTGAAATTCGATACAATTTTCTATGCTCTGTTTGAACAATTTCTCTGGTTATTTTTCTTAATACAGAAGAGATTTCCCTCTCCAAGTTTCTAACCCCTGCCTCTCTGGTATATTGTTTTATGATAGAGTGGATGGCATTTTTTGAAAAAAGAGCATCTTCTTTTGTCAGACCATTCTCTTTTAACTGTTTTGGTATTAAATATCCTGTGGCAATTTTTTCTTTTTCATACTCTGTATATCCCGGTATATGGATAATTTCCATTCTGTCTCTCAATGGTGCAGGAATATCGTACAGTGTATTGGCTGTGGTAATAAAAAGAATCTGGGACAGATCATAATCAACTTCAAGATAATGATCATTAAAATTTTTATTCTGCTCAGGATCCAGAGCTTCAAGCAATGCAGATGAAGGATCTCCTCTAAAATCAGCTGTCATTTTATCAATTTCATCAAGACAGAATACAGGATTGCTGTATCCTGTTTTTTTCAGGGTCTGAATAATCTTGCCCGGCATGGCACCCACATAGGTTCTTCTATGACCCCTTATCATTGGCCCTACTGGATGTGGCAAAACACTTCTTGCCCAAACCCTTGCAAGATTCCTAGATGTTCCTTTTGCCCTGGCTGACGCTACAGCATTAACCGAAGCAGGTTATGTAGGCGAGGAT
>JAUCGD010000854.1 GCA_030377945.1 Desulfobacterales bacterium HSG17
TTAACTTAATCTCAAATAATCCAGGTTCAAGCTGTATATTTTTATCAATGAGTATTTTAGGATTTTCCAGAGAAAATTTCAAAGGCATTTTAAATTTAACACTATCACAGGTCAGTTCCAGTTTCGAATTGTTTTTATTCAGATAGCCTGAAAGCAATTGAGCAGCATCTTTTTGGGGAAATATAAGATAAACCAATACAAAAAGGGTAGCAATAAAAAAAAGAGAATAAAATGTCACAGACTTGAACTTCATTTTATACTTTATCCTTGAACTTTAATATTTGAGTTTCAATAACAGCATCAAGCAAAAGTTTGACTTTGCCTGACTTTGACCCTGATTTCAATAGGGACAAAGAGGTAACATTAACCCCATTTTCCGATGATTCAATGAGATATAGAAAGTCAGTAAACTCTTTTAAATAAACTCCCTGGAATTTTATCTTAACCGTTGCAAGCATATATTTTGAATTTTCAAGTTTTTTTACCACAGGCTTCATATATGCAACATTATCTTTAATACCACTTTGTTGAATTAGAGAATCAAGAAAAGAAAAGAGGGAAAAATCCTCCTTTCTTTGTGCCAGTGCTTGTGCTTTTGTATCAAATCTACTGGAAACTATTGAAAACTTCTTTTGAAGAACCAACAGCTCTTCCAGAGCTTTTTGCCGGTCGACCAATATTCTGCCAAGGTCATCTCTTTTATCAAAAACAGGTACAATCCCGAGTTGAAAGCCAAAAAAGAGAATTACAAATATAATTCCCCCAATTAAAATATTTTTTTCACGCTCTGCAAGATTAAACATTTTTTTCACATCTCAATCATGAATTTAAAGTTAATCCGGGATCCATTTTTATCTGCCGCAGCACTGTTGATATTTACTGTTTTAAAAATCTGTGATGACTCAATTTTATTTTTAATCTTATCAACACTGTTAAAATTATCAGTAGAACCGGATATAACAAGTTGTTCCTGATTAAATAAAAACCTTGTAATATCCATATCAATTGTATCATCAACCCTGGTGGAAAGCTCCCCTAAAATTTGAATAATTTTCAAACTGTTTTGTCCTGTAATGCTTCTGACATTTTGCTGTGTCCTGGAGTTTTTCATAACAGATTGAACATTTGCCTTCATCTGAAGATAAGGATCCTGTATTTTTGTTTTATCAGGAAAAGTTGTTTGAAAAATCAAAAGGGCTTTATTATCAATATCAGCAATTTTGTTTTCAAGTTTTTTATTATCAA
>JAUCGD010000855.1 GCA_030377945.1 Desulfobacterales bacterium HSG17
CTTTGAATTTTCTGATTGCATCGGAATTCAAACTGTTAATCCAGCTATAGCTCCAGAGCTGGGTTTCTTTTGCACATATATCAATTATCCATTTAAGGTCTTCAGGAAGTTTTTTATAGGCATCCTGATTAAAAAACAGACCGCATTGAATTCCGGGCTGGTGAACACCTGGCTGAATAGCGTATTTTGTTATTTCGTCAAATCCCATTGGATAGTTGATAGCAGGTGATGAAAATTCAGCAGCATCAATAACACCGCGTTCAAGAGCAAGATAAACTTCGCCGCCGGGCAGGGGGCTGACTGATGCGCCCAGTTTGTTTAAAATATCCATATACCATCCTGGGGTACGAACGCGCATACCTTTGAAATCTTCCATTTTAGTAGCTTTTTTATTGGAAAAAAGTCCCATTTCCTGTCCGCATTGTCCGCCTGGAAGTGCAAAAAGATTAAATTTACCGTATATTTCCTGCATCATTTCCAGGCCGCCTTTTTCATACAGCCATATATTGTAACCTTCAGCATCAAGGCCGAAGGGAACAGAAGCAAATGCTACAAATGCTTCGTTTTTACCTTTCCAGTATCCAGGCCAGTCATGACCAACCTGTGCTGAACCCTTACTAACAGCGTCAAAAGACTGCATGGCAGGAACAAGTTCTCCAGCAGAAAAAGGTTTAATATCAAGGCGTCCTGCTGATGCCAGTCTTACACTGTCTGCAAAATGAACGGCAATATCATAAAACAGAAGTCCCTTGGACCAGGGCATAACCATCTTCCATCTTACCTTTTCCTTGGAAGGTTTAAATTTTACACGTTTGGCAGTTTTATGGCGGGCATCAGAACCGAATTTGCTTCGTTTCTCTGCTGCAAAAGAAAAGTTAAGGGCAAGAGTAAGTGTGAGCAGAATGCCCAGACAAAGGGTTAATGTTTTTTTCATTTTAAAAATCCTCCAAGGTTAAAAATTTAATGGTTTGAATGTTCATACAAAGATTTAATCAAAGTTCTACAAAGCCTCAGATAGTATAATCAGATAATTTTATTTCCACCTCCTTTCAAAATTTCTGCAATCAGGAGCAAATTTTTAGATTCAGCGATTAGGTATGATTTTTAATTGGTATGACCACTGATATTTGAAATAAAAATGTATGTCAAGAAAAAAATGCTTGAAATTTAAAAAAATTAGTGCTATTCAGTCTCTACCTCAGATAAATTTATGTTCCAAATCTTAGTCAGTCATATTTTATAAT
>JAUCGD010000856.1 GCA_030377945.1 Desulfobacterales bacterium HSG17
CAGAAATTGTCAAACAGATCCTCAATTTCAGCCGGAAGGATGACCCCAAGGAACTTCAATCAATGGAAGCTGTAACTCTTATTAAAGCAGCGATCAATTTTTTTCAACCAATGATTCCATCCACCATAGAAATACAAATGAATATTGAGACCGAAGAAGTAACAATTCTTGCGGACTCAAGCCAGATCACCCAGGTATTGATGAATATCTGCATCAATGCTTCCCAGGCAATGGAAGAAACAGGCGGTGTTATAGAAATAAAACTTGAACAAGAATATTTGACAGATGAATTTGCTGAAAAATATCCTGATCTATGCACAGGCCATTACCTCAAAATTACCATAAGCGACACAGGCTCTGGAATTAACCCTGAAATTATCAACAATATTTTTGACCCTTATTTTACAACCAGAGAATTCGGAAAAGGATCTGGTATGGGCCTGGCAGTTGTTCACGGTATAGTTAAAAATCACAATGGAGCCATTTTTGTGGACAGCCGGCCTGGAAAAGGTTCTGCCTTTAGTGTTCTTTTTCCGGCAATTAGTGATAAACCGTCAATAGCACCTGAAATTTCAATAGCACCTGAAATTTCAATAGCACCTGAAATTTCAATAGCACCTGAAATTACAGATGAAATTACAGATGAAATTTCAACAGGCAGTGAAAAAATACTTTTTATTGATGATGAAGAATCCATTGAATATATGACACATAAAATGCTGGAATGGCTTGGATATCAAGTTGAAACAAGTGTAAACCCGGAAAAAGCTCTGGAACTGTTTAAATCAAAACCCCAGGAATTTGATCTGGTAATAACCGATATGACCATGCCCCGTATGACCGGTGTTATGCTCTTTGAAAAACTCAAGGAAATCCGCTTTGACATACCTGTTATTATCTGCTCAGGCCACAGCCCGTTTATTGATAAAGAAAAGGCTGAAGAAATGGGGATTGCTGCCTATGTTATGAAACCTGTTCGGATGCAGGAATTAGGTGAAACAATTCGGAAGGTTCTGGATAAAATCTATAAATACAGGTGATTAAAAATATCGGTCAATATCCGTCAAACAAATTTGTCTAATCGCCTATTTTAAATAGGTAATAAATACCTTGTTTTTCATACTATTGCTTTATTGCTTAAAAACAGAAAAGTATGTAATTTATTTAAGTTTATGAATTACAGGTCTGGCAGGCAGCAATTATTTCTATCTGGTCTAATTCTGGTCTAATTCTGGTCTAATGT
>JAUCGD010000857.1 GCA_030377945.1 Desulfobacterales bacterium HSG17
TATCTGATATTGATACCTGGGAAAGCATTTGATTTATATAATCTTTTTTTTCATCAATTGTGTTTAAGTCTGTTGTGTCAGAGTCAACCAGTATATAAACTGGAATTTCCGATGTGACCAGTATTGAGCGAGCCTTTGAGATTGCTGTATTATACCCTTCGCTTACTATAAATTTAGTTTTTGATACAAATTCAGAGGGTAACATTTTTTCCAATAATATTTTATCAGATATGCCTTCGACCACGAAATATTGTTCTATCATAGTTCCTCCTCAATTGTTATATCATAATCGTGTATCCCGAATTCGATACATTTCCGATACTTGTTTATCAGTGATTTTGAAAATTTTTTCTTGCCAAGACAGTATTCCACTTCGCTGCCTGTCCAAAGTAAAATTGTTTGGGGATGAGTAAAATTTGCCAGAGTTATAGCTGGTTCTGTAAAACCTCCGCTACTGAAAACACAGGCAATAGTGGATGATGGCCTTCTCATGAGCTGACTTCTGATTTTTGTAACAGGCTCAAAATTTATATTTCTCTTTTTACCGATCTGACTGCTGTTATAATCTTTGCATTCAATCAGACATGCGAGATTATCCAGATAAATTACGCCATCAACTTGTTCAATCTCCGTGCCATTTAATTTGACTCTGTAAGGCCATCGTATTTCAGCACCTTCCAACAAGAAAGATTGTAAAATCAAGTATTCAAATGCTTTTCCATCATCCCATCCCGAAGTATTTTGTCTCTTTATGGATTCCCATAAATCAGATAAATCTTTCCATTGATAATCTTTGATCCTGTTTTGATATTCTGAATCAGTTGCCATAAATTAGACTCATTCCTTGAAATTGTTGATATAATAATAAAAACGTATAACGCTAAGCTAACCGGCGCAAAAGGGTGGAGGGAGCGCTAGCGACCGGAACCCTTTTGCGTCCGAGTTCAGCGCCGGGTTATAATTGTTTTTGTAATATTTGCTGTATTACGTTGGAGCCAACAACTAAGTTAAAAACCGTCATCTGCAAGCTCAGTAGCTATTAATTAAGATTTCGTGAAGTTATCAATTTTGTTGAAACCGTACATGCACGAAGAATTTTTTTATCACGACGGATGGTCAACAACAATATTAACAACCGTCGCCCGCAATTGTAGCAACTGTTGATAAAGATTTTGTGCGCTTGTCAATTTAGTTGAACCCCCGTATATGCACGAATAAATTTTTATCACGATGGATGCTCAA
>JAUCGD010000858.1 GCA_030377945.1 Desulfobacterales bacterium HSG17
TGGATGATGTTGGTTGTTTAAAAGGCCAGTGGTCAGTATAAAGATTGCCCACAGATTCTACGTTGACCCGCTCTTCAATATATTTTAGATTGTTCTGCCAGGGGTTATAGCGCCTTACATCCACAGCCCAGAGGTCTTCTTCAGGATACCCTTGAGCAATCCATGTGGCAATGGCCATACCTGCACCTCCAGCACTTGTAATACCAACTGAGTTCATGCCGGTGGCCACAAAAAAGTTTTTTACTCCCGGTGCTTCACCTAAAAGATACGAGGTATCCGGGGTAAAGCTTTCTGGTACAGTAGTCAGATTGGTGACACCTGTTTCTGCAAAGGCAGGACACCTGATGATGGCATTTTGAATAAACAGATCCATCTGATCCCAATCTTCATCCAACTGAGTATATTCAAAATTATCTGGAATCCCTTTTACACCCCAGGTTTTTGCCATGGGCTCAAACCCACCCATGAGAAGACCACCCATCTCTTCTTTTATATAGATATAGCCATCCTGATCTCTGAGATATGGCATCTCTTTGTATACACCTTCAATGGGTTCAGTTGTCATATGCATATGTTCTGCCGCAACCATGGGAAGACTTACACCAACCATCTTACCCACTTCTCTTCCCCACATGCCGGCACAATTGACCACATACTCACATTTAATATCTCCCTGGTCGGTTTTTACACCGGTCACAGCACCCTGGGTTACATCGATATCAAGTACACTGATATTTTCCAGGATCGTGGCACCACCCATTCTAGCTCCCTTGGCAAGAGCCTGAGTAGTATCCTCAGGATTGGTCACACCATCATCCGGCTGAAACCATGCACCAGTCAAATCATCGGTCTGCATGACCGGGAAAAGCCGTTTGGCTTCTTCCAGGCTGATTTCTTCCATTCTGATACCAAATGCCCTGGCCATACCTAAAGAACGCTGGTATTCCCTTCTTCTTTCCTGGGTGCGTGACACACGGATGGAACCGTTTCTTACATAACCTGTTGGCTGGCCGGTTTTTGCTTCAAGCCCTGCATAGAGGTCTGCACCATACTGGGCAAGCCTGGTCAGAGGGCTTGTGGACCACAATTGTCCTAAAAGACCTGCAGCTGCCCAGGATGTTCCGGAAGAGATGCGTTTGCGTTCCAGCAATACTACATCTTTGAACCCCTGTTCAACCAAGTGATAAGCCGTACTGCAACCGACAATACCGCCCCCGATAATAACCACCTGCGCCTGGGTG
>JAUCGD010000109.1 GCA_030377945.1 Desulfobacterales bacterium HSG17
TTGCATTAAATTCAATGGATTTAATATAATGAATCTTGTTCATGCCAGACAGGACGATTAATTTTTATCTGATCAATTTTTTATCCAAGGATGAGCGACATGAGTGATAAAAAAATACTTGTTGTTGATGATGAGCCTGACATGGTGTCCATTATTGCAAAACGCTTACAAAAAGAAAATTATCAGGTAGATATTGCCTATAACGGAATTGAGGCTGTTTTCAGGGCAAAAAAAAATATCCCGGATGCCATAGTTCTGGATGTGATGATGCCGGAAAAAGACGGCTACCAGGTCTGTGCCGAGCTTAAAAGCAGTCCCGGATATAAAGAAATACCCATAATCATGCTTACTGCTGTTGCAGATCATGTATGCTCAACCCGTTATACTCACTATGACGGCATGAATATGGAAGCTGATGATTATATACCCAAAGGACCTGATGCAATTGAACAGATAGTTCAAAGCCTTGAATGTATTTTTGGTTCAGCAGAATCGCAATAAGGCTTTCACTATATAACCATTTTTAAAACCTTCACCCAGAAGGAGAAATCATGACAGCATCTGTACTTGAATTTAAACCCGAAAAAACCAAACCTTTTTTACAGGAGGTCATGGAACGATCCGGGCAAATGCTCACAGCCTGCTATCAATGCAGGCGTTGTGCAGCAGGCTGTACGGTTGGGGATGAAACAGATTGTTTTACCCCCAATATTCTCATACGTGCGGTGGTGCTTGGGGATCGTGAAAAGGCCCTGAACAATGAACTGGTCTGGAAATGTGTATCCTGCTACACCTGCGGAACACGCTGCCCCAATGACATCCAGACTGCACGGATTACTGAAACACTCAAGAAAATGGCAAAGGAAGAACATGCAGAACCCATTCTGCCAAAGGTTGCTGATTTTCACGATGCTTTTGTGGAATCCGGAGTCCGCTGGGGGCGGCTTAATGAAATGGAGTTCATGGGTGTTTATGAGATGAAAAATGCCCTGCGGGAAGCAAAAACCAAGAACTATGAGGCTATTATTGAAGAGCTTAAAACCCAGGCAGAATTTGGTCTTGAAATGTTAAAGCTGAAGCGTATGCACTTTGGTTTCCTGACATCCAAAGGCCGGGGTGAGATCAAGGCTCTTTATAAAAAAAGCAAGAAAAAACCGGCCTCAAAAGCAAAAGTGTAAGAAAAGGGGTTAATTATGGAAATAGCGTATTATCCCGGATGTTCCTTACAGCAGTCTTCCGCACTTTATGATCTCCAGAGCCGTTTGATATTCGGCAAACTTGGAGTGGAACTTAAAGAACTTGAGGAATGGAACTGTTGCGGTGCAACCTCGGCCGGCAAAGTGGATGATTTTCTGGCTGTGGCCATGCCTGCCAGAAATATTGGTATTGCCGAAGCTGCCGGATATTCTGAGGTTATCATCCCCTGTTCAGCCTGTTACTCCCGAACCCTGGTAGCCCAGAAAAGGATGCAGGACAATGCAGATTTGAAAAAAGAGATAAACAGCGAACTGGCTGCAAAAGTCAATGGAGGAATAAAGATTTCCTCAATCCTGGAAGTCTTTTTAAATCATGTGGATGCAAAAGCATTAAAACAAAAGGTCACACAAAAGTTCAGGGGGCTTAAGCCTGTCTGTTATTACGGATGTATGCAGACAAGATTTCCTTATACTGTTCCTGTTCCTGATAATGTGGAAAATCCCCAGGGCATGGAAAAAATATTGAAATCAATTGGTGTCAGGGCTTTGGACTGGAATTATAAAACATATTGCTGCGGAGCTTCAGCAGCAGTTAATGATCCTGAAACAGCTGTAAATCTCATGGCAAAGATCATGAAGGAAGCTGTTGAAAGAGGAGCTAACTGCTTTGTAACAACCTGTCCCATGTGCCAGATGAATCTGGATGCCCAGCAAAATGCTTTTTGTGAAAAACTCGGCATTGAAGAACGCCTCCCGGTCTATTTTATAACAGAACTGATCGGGGCTGCCATCGGTATTTCTCCTGAAGAAATGCAGGTGGACCGGCATTTCATTGATGGCACCACACTCTTAAAGGAGCTGGAACAAGATGAGCAAAAAGACAAATAGCGTAAAACGCGGATCTGTCCTGATTGCAGGCGGCGGCATTGGCGGAATGCAGGCAGCTCTTGATCTGGCAGACAGCGGATTTAAGGTACATATGATCCAGCGGGATTCCTCCATCGGGGGAACAATGGCAATGCTGGACAAGACCTTTCCAACGGGTGACTGCTCCATGTGCATGATCTCACCCAAAATGGTAGAAGTAGGCCGCCATTCTAATATTGACATTCATACCCTGGCTGAGGTTGTGAGTGTGGACGGTGAACCCGGAGATTTTTCCGTAACTGTAAAAGAGCAGCCGAGATTTGTTGATGCTGAACTATGTACAGGCTGCGGAGCCTGCGAAAAAAAATGTCCTAAACTGGTAGTAAGCCAGTTTGAACAGGGCTTGAGCAAACGCAAGGCGATTTACACTGTTTTACCCCAGGCAGTACCTCTCACAAGGGTTATTGATAAAACCAACTGTATTTATCTTACCAAAGGCAAATGCAAGGCATGTGAAAAATTCTGCGAAGTGAATGCCATAAACTGGGATGATACTGAAAAAGAATATGAACTCAAGGTTGGAGCTGTAATCCTGAGTCCGGGATTGGAAAGGTATAATCCCAGTATTCGCGGAGAACTGGGATTCGGGCGCTGGCCCAATGTGGTAACTTCCATACAGTTTGAACGCATACTTTCCGCATCAGGGCCTTTTATGGGTGAAATCAAACGCCCATCTGACGAACGCCATCCAGCTAAAGTTGCCTGGATTCAGTGTGTGGGTTCAAGGGACAGGAAAAATGCAAATCCCTGGTGTTCCTCAGTATGCTGCATGTATGCAACCAAACAGGCAGTTATAGCCAAAGAGCATGACGGCAACATAAACCCAACCATATTTTATATGGAAATGCGAGCTTTTGGAAAGGATTTTGACAAATACGTTGACAGGGCAAAAAATGAATACGGTGTTACCTACCGCCGTGCAATGGTTTCAGATATACGCGAGGATGCAGACACAAGCAATTTGATTATCAGGTATGCACAGGCAGACGGAACCCTGGTGGATGAGTCCTATGACATGGTTGTCCTTTCCATAGGATTTCAGCCCCATCAGGATGCCCTTGAATTTGCAAAAACTTTCGGCATTGACCCAAATATACATAATTTTGCAAAAACAACAGCTTTTGCACCTGTTGAAACCACCCGTCCGGGCGTATATGTTACAGGAACATTCCAGGGACCAAAGGATATTCCCGAAACCGTGGCACAGGGCAGTGCAGTTGCAGGCACCAGCATGGCTCTTCTGGCCGAAGCAAGAGGAACCGAGATCACCATACCTGAACTGCCCCCAGAAACCGATGTAACAGAAGCCGATGCCCGCATAGGTGTTTTTGTCTGCCATTGCGGAATTAACATTGCACAGACAGTGGATGTTAAAAAAGTGGCTGGAGAGATGCGGGATCTCCCCAATGTTACATATTCCGATGATCTCATGTATGCCTGCGCCCCTGACGGCCAGGAAAAGATCAAGGAGCTTATAAAAGAACACGGCTTAAACAGGGTTATAGTTGCTTCATGCACACCTCGAACCCATGCCCCCCTGTTCCAGGATACCATAAGGGATGCAGGTCTGAACAAATACCTGTTTGAACTTGCAGATATCAGGGAACAATGCTCCTGGTGTCATATGGGACAGAACGAAGCTGCCACCCAAAAAGCCACAGATATAGTAAAGATGAATGTTGCAAAAGCTCGTCTTCTTGCCCCGGTTCAGACCGATTCTGTTGATGTTACCCCCGGAGCCCTGGTCATAGGCGGGGGAATCGCAGGCATGACAACAGCCCTTGCTCTGGGAGATCAGGGTTTTGAAGTGCATTTAGTAGAAAAAGAAGATAAACTGGGCGGACTTGCCAACAATGTTTACAGAACCCTTGATAACAGTGATGTTCAGGCGTTTGTTAAACAAAAAATAGCAGATGTTCAGGCTCATTCCAAAATCATAACACACATGGGCGCAGAAATTGACAATACCGGCGGGTTTGTGGGTAATTTCAAAACAGCCCTGACCAATGGAGATACATTTTTACACGGAGCAATTGTAATTGCCAGCGGCGGTGTTGAATATGAACCTGAGGAATATTCTTTTAAAGAGAGTGAAAGCATCATTACTCAGCGGGATTTGGAAAAAAAGATTGCAAACGGCCTGGAACCCGGACAAGAACATTTTCTCATGATCCAGTGTGTAGGCTCCCGCGAAGAACCAGGTAACTATTGCTCAAGAGTCTGCTGCCAGGATGCAATCAAAAATGCCATTGCAATCAAGGAAAAATCCCCTGACGCACAGGTGACAATCCTGTACCGGGATATTCGCACCTATGGTCTGCGTGAGGATTATTACCAGAAGGCAAGGGAACTTGGCGTACTCTTTGTCAGGTTTGAAAAAGAAAATAAGCCTAAAGTAACGGTTATGGGAAAACTCATCCGGGTCAGAACCTTTGACTATGTTATGAACCAGGAGCTTACATTTACACCCCATACAGTCGTGCTTTCCACAGGTCTGCGTCCCCATCCAAGCACTGAAACTGTGGGCAGGCAGTATAAACTGACTGTAAATCCTGACGGTTATTTCCTGGAAGCCCATGTTAAGCTGCGTCCTGTTGACTTCCCAAGTGAAGGTCTTTATGTTGCAGGTCTTGCACATGCTCCCAAGAATATAGATGAAACCGTAAGTCAGGCCCTGGCAGCAGCAGGAAGAGCCGGTGTTCTGCTCTCCCATGATAAACTGGGTGTTTCAGGTATTATTTCCAAGCATAACCGTGATATATGTATGTCATGCCTTGCATGTTTACGGGTCTGTCCTTTTGGCTCGCCTTTTATAGATGAAGACGGCAAGATCAGTCATAATGAGGTTATGTGTACAGGGTGCGGAATATGCGCCGGAATATGCCCTGCTAAGGCATTCCAGGTAAACAGTTTCAGAGACGATCAAATCATCGCAATGATTGACGCAGCAACAGAGCAGAATATGCCTGCAACTGCATAAGAGATAAGGAGAGAATTCACATGGGACAAGCAGCAGTAAAAGAAGAAGTTCCTGCCATTGAGCCGGTTCGCGAAGCGCCTCTGGACTGGGAACCCAATGTGCTGGCCATTGCCTGCCATTACTGCGCCTTTGCAGCAGCCGATCTGGCAGGGGTAATGCGCCTTTCCTATTCACCCAATGTCAAGATTATCCGTCTGCCCTGTACAGGAAAGCTGGATCAATCCTATATGCTTCGAGCATTTGAACGGGGCATTGACGGCCTTTTTGTGGCCGGCTGACTGGAAGGCCAATGCCATTTCCTGGAAGGAAATATGAATGCGAAAAAGCGTGTACAATATATGAAAAGCCTTTTGCCTAAAGTGGGAGTAGATCCTGAACGGCTTGAAATGTTTAATCTTTCAGCAGCAATGGGCCCAAGATGGGCGGAGATTTGCATCGAGTTTACAGAAAAAATCAAAAAACTCGGTCCTTCTCCTATATGGTTTGCTTTGCAAAGCGCAAGAAAGGAGTAGGTCTAAAATGATTGTAGGAGAACAAAAACCTCTGGAAGAACTTTGGGAAATGATAAAAGACCATAAAAAAGTTCTGGTCTTTGGATGCAATACATGTGTGGCTGTATGCCAGCAGGGAGGCAATAAAGAAGCCGAAGTTCTGGCTTCCATGCTGAAAATGAAAGCAACGCAGGAAGGTGTTGACATAGAGATCAGCAATTCAGGGATTGAACGCCAGTGCGAGCATGAATTCTTTGAAAAAACTGAAGACGAGATCCAGGGAACCGAAGCTGTTCTCAGCACTGCCTGCGGAATAGGTGTTCAGTTTATGGCTGAAAAATATGCCAAACCCATATATCCCGGACTTAACACAACATTCCTGGGTGCTGTTGAAAAACTGGGCCTTTACACGGAAAGGTGCCAGGCATGCGGTAAATGCGTTCTTGGAGAAACCGGCGGTATATGCCCCATTGCCAGATGTGCCAAACGTGTTTTAAACGGTCCCTGCGGCGGTTCCACCAAAGGCAAATGTGAAATCAGCAAGGATGTTGACTGTGCATGGCAGCTTATTGTTGACCGCCTGGAGCTGTTGGGTAAAATGGATGATTATGAAAAGCTTACCCCCATCAAGGACTGGTCTTCCGACAGGGCAGGAGGACCCCGCAAACTAGTCAGGGAGGATATGTTAGATGAGTAATGCAAAAACACCGAGTACACTTGAAAAAGTTCTTGCCGCAGGTCACCTGGGTGTAACCTCCGAATGCGGACCGCCCCGCGGCAGTGATCCCGAACCTATTATTGAAAAGGCAAACCTCATAAAAGATTATGTAGATGCCATAAATATAACAGACAACCAGACATCTGTGTGCCGCATGTCTTCTTTGGCAGCCTGTATCCGCCTGAAAACCATAGGCGTAGAACCGGTACTCCAGATGGTAACCCGCGACAGAAACCGTATTGCACTCCAGAGCGATATCCTGGGTGCAGCATCATGGGATATTAATAATATCCTCTGCCTGTCAGGAGATCACCAAAGCTTTGGAGACCATGCAGCAGGCCAGAATGTCCATGACCTGGATTCCATGCAGTTAATCCAGACAGCGCGACAAATGCGGGATGAAGGCAAATTTGTGGGTGGAGATGATATAAAACGTCCGCCGAATATGTTTGTGGGTGCAGCAGCTAACCCTTTTGCAGACCCTTATGAAATCCGTGTTCCCCGCCTTGCCAAAAAGATTGCGGCAGGTGCTGAATTTATCCAGACCCAGTGCATATACAACCTGGATAAATTTGAAGACTGGATGAAAAAGGTTGTTGACCGCGGACTTCATGAGCAAACCTATATTATGGCAGGAATGACCCCCATGAAATCCGCCGGTATGGCAAGATATATGAAAAACCGTGTGCCAGGAATGGATGTTCCTGATGATGTGGTTAAACGTCTGGCAGGAACTCCAAAAGAAAAGCAGGCAGATGAAGGTATTAAAATATGTATAGAAGCAATCCAGCGCCTCAAGGAATTGGAAGGGATACGCGGATTCCATATCATGGCCATTGAGTGGGAGGAAAAGGTTCCTGAGATCGTAAAAGCCACCGGTCTTTATCCCAGGCCGGAAGTATAGGAGGAATTTATGAAAACCTTTGACGACCTGATAACCGAGGTTCAAAAGTCGGGTTTGTGTCACCATTGCGGTGGATGCGTAACCTTTTGCACCTCCATCAACTACGGTGCTCTTGAACTCAATGACAAGGGAATGCCCCAGTATGCAGACCAGGAAAAGTGCATTGAATGCGGCCTGTGCTATTCCATCTGTCCTGAGATTGATGAAATGCAGGAGGAAACCAAAAAGGTGGCAGGGTGGGTTCCCCCAATGGGCAATGTCCTGGAAACCACGGTGGCCCGCGCAACAGATCCAATGATCCGCAACAAGGCAACAGATGGAGGCGTAGTAACAGCCCTGCTGGTTCACCTGCTTGACAGGGGACATATTGACGGAGCCATTGTAACAAAACAGATCGGCCCTTTTGTCCGGGAACCAATGCTGGCAACCACCAAACAGGAGATTATAGATTCTGCTGGATTTTATTTTGACAGTTCCCACGGTGTAAAGCATTTTGGCCATGACTACTCCACCTATTCACCATCAGTACAGGAGTTTCGGCCCATGATGCAAAAAGGACTCCGAAGGGTTGCCCTGGTAGGAACCCCATGCCAGATAAAAACCCTTAGAAAAATAGAAGCAATGGGAATAGTTCCCTCAGACTCCATCAAATACACCTTGGGATTGTTCTGCTCAGGAAACTTCATTTTTGACGAAGCAGAACGTAAAAAACTGGAAACCCTGGGCAAATTTAAATGGACAGATGTAATAAAGGTCAATATCAAGGATGAACTCATGATCCGCCTTAACAACAATGATCTGAGAGCCATTCCTCTTGAAAAGATTGACTTTATGAAACGCTATGCCTGCAAATACTGCCCTGACTATGCCTCGGAATACGCAGACGTATCCTTTGGAGGCATAGGAGCAGACGAAGGCTGGACAACTGTAATAACAAGGTCACCCGTTGGCAGAGCAATAATTGCAGATGCCAGGGGAAAAACCATTGAAACCTTTGATGCAAAAGCGAAACCGGACCTTCCAACAAAGGTTTTGGACAAGGTAAAAGACGCTTCAACAAAGAAAAAAGCATATTCAAAAAAAATGCACGACACGCTTGTCAGTAAACAGTGAACAGTTATCAGTGAACAGAAGAAAAACTGTTCACTGATAATTGATAATTGATAATTGTTTACTGACTGATAACTGAAAAGGAGATTAAAATGAGCCAAAAAAGAATACTGGTAGTTGACGACGAGCCTGATTTTGCTGCAATAGTACAGAAAAATCTGAAAAAAGAAGGCTTTGACGTAGAAATAGCCTATGACGGTGTTCAGGCAATGAAAAAAATTGAAAAAAACCCGCCCGACGCCATTGTACTGGATGTTATGATGCCTGAAAAAGACGGATACGAGGTATGCAAAGAACTGAAAGAAAGCGATGAATACAGCGAAATTCCAATATTAATGCTCACAGCAGTAGCAGACCATGTAGCATCTACAAGATACTCCCACGCAGACGGAATGAGCATGGAAGCAGACGACTACCTGCCTAAACCTGCCTCAGCCGAGGATATTACGGATAGTTTGAGGAGTCTGCTGGAGTAATAAAAAAGTATAACTCCATTTAAAGAAAAAAAAAGCCCTGAAAGGGCGAAATATAAAAGCCCAGGGCAACGCCCTGGGAATGCTCCCCCATAAAAGTTAGCCCTGTAAGGGCGTAATACCAAAAATAAAATTCTAAGATTATTTTTTATAATCAAGAATTAAAACAGTCTGTTGTTGTTTTTTTGCAAAAATATTAGCTCTAACCACATGCAAAATCAGTAAACGGCCTCTTAAACGGTGACTGAAATCCAAGTACAATATCATCACGCACCACTCCCATATTTACTAATTCCTCTCCCACATCAACCTCTGTCCCGTTATGCTGAATCCATATTTTACCGTTTTTTATATCAAAGTGCATAACACATCCATAAACCCGGCGCTCGCCCTGCCAACCTACATTCATAAGCTGATAATGATCCCGGACAGCATCAAAAACGGTCTCCCGTTCGATTTCATCAGATGCTCTGCCGTATGAAGCATAATATTCTATAATTTGCTGGATATATTTTCTATAAGTTTCTATTTTATCCATGTTGTTATCTCCTTATTTTGAACAGAATATACAATCAGTTTCAAAGTATGATGCCGAATGGCCTCCAGCCCAAAAGGCAGCATAAAAAAAGATTCATATGTATCAAGAGGAACAGCAAGATAAAGAATTCGTTCAGGTTCATGATGCTTCATTATCATCCGGTAATTCATAAATTGACCCAATGCAGTATGAAAATCTGAAACAGGTGACGGGCTTGGAAAACTTTTTATTTCCACAGCAATTTTTTCATCACCCTTTTCCGCTGCAATTATCTTTTCTGCTGCAAGGTCAACAAAAAAATCAATCTCGCCAAAACGGACCGAATAAGGATCATGGGTAATCTTCCATCCGGCTTTTTCAAGGGCTGTCTTTACAATATCATGAAAAATATCTTTTGCAGGCATACAATATCCTCAACAAGTGATGTATAGCATTAAACAGCAACTCACTGATAATTACATTAGTATCAAATACATATCTCATTTTATTCATCATTTAAAATTGATTGTAAAATTCTATTGATTTAACAACTTATCTAAAAATATGAAGAACAAACAAAA
>JAUCGD010000859.1 GCA_030377945.1 Desulfobacterales bacterium HSG17
GTCACTGTATGAAGGTTACGGCAACGCATTCGTGGAAGCCATCTATTTTAAAAAACCAATCGTGATCAACCGGTATGCCATATTTGTCGCCGATATCGAACCCAAGGGTTTCGATGTTGTTTCATTTGACAATTACATTACCCAGGAAAAAGTAAACCGCATACGAGATTTGTTGGCCGATGGCGAACAGATCGCCAAGATGCTGGAGACCAATTACATGCTCGGGTGGCGGTACTTGTCCTATGAAATGCTCGAAGAAAAATTAGAGCAGATGCTGATCAACATATACGGTTCGTGAGTTTAATCGATGGCAGATAAAAAAAGGAGACTGCATCATGCAAACAAACCGGCTTATCATACTTAAACATGTCCTGCTGGTGTTTGGGACCTTGTCAATTTTATCAACCGAAATGTTCGCAGATACACCCGATACCACTCTTACAACGAGTTCCTACAGTTTCGGCATCGTCCCTCAACAGTCAGCAACAAAATTGGCCAGACTCTGGGGGCCCCTCCTTTTATATCTTGAAAAAGAGACCGGACATCGATTTTATTTCAAGACGGAAAAAAGCATCCCCTTGTTTGAACAGCGCCTGGCAGAAGGCATATATGATTTTGCCTACATGAATCCCTACCACTATACTGTTTTTCACAACAACCCCGGATATGAAGCCTTTGCCAAGCAGGCCGAGAAGATGATTAAAGGGATTATTGTTGTCCGCAAGGACAGTCCCATAAAAAGTCTTGAAGAACTCAAGGCACAAAAACTGGCCTTCCCGGCACCGGCGGCTTTTGCCGCCAGCGTCTTAACACGGGCCCACTTTCAAAACGCCGGCATCCCCATCATCCCTCAATATGTATCTTCCCATGATTCGGTTTATCGTACGGTTGAAAAAGGCATCTTTATCGCCGGCGGCGGAATTCAAAGAACACTGAAAAACATGGATCCCAATGGTGATCGGCTTAAAGTCTTGTGGGAAACAAAGCCCTATACGCCACATGCCTTTGCCGCACACCCCCGGATTGACACATCCATTGTTTTAAGGGTCCAGTCCGTCCTTATTGAAATGCAAAATAACGAGGCCGGGAATAAAATTCTGTCAGGGATCAATTTCAAAGGAATTGCCGCCGCTAATAATAATGACTGGAACGATGTAAGGGCCCTTGGCATTGAACTTCTGAACCACCTGACAAGCCAATGAGACCGCTTTTCAAGCTGCGTTAAATAACACAT
>JAUCGD010000110.1 GCA_030377945.1 Desulfobacterales bacterium HSG17
CAGGCATAAAAGCAGGGTAGATCCGACACACCATGGGTATCCACACCGGCAGTCATAAGTAGCGGAATTACTGCCTGAAGAATGACGGTCGATGGATGTCGTGCCTTCCAATACGGATTATAATACGTAATTCACTCCCAATTGGAAGAATGCCAGCTTTCCCTATTTTTCAACGTTTCACACTTTCTGAGAATATCAATCAAATTGGCTGAGCAGCCTTTAATCGATATCAAAAATTTATCAATGGGAGACTTTTCCGGAAGCAGTTATTTTTTCCAGGACCCCCCAGGGATACAGCTTGACGGCCGCAGTTAATGGCTTCCTGAATCCGTTTTTTTGGAACAGCCGAGACAAAGTATAAAGGATCCTAATAAATCCGTTGATATACTTTTGGCAATGACAATTTTTTGGTTGACATGGAAACCATTATACCCTATTAGTTGAAATGGAAACTAAATATCCTTATTGATGTGTAGCCGAAACATGAAAAAAATAAATTCAAAGTCTGTTCATAGGAACGGTAATAATCCGTTGCCTTCTGAAAATGTAACGCAAATCGTTCAGAGATTATTGAAATGTGGTCAGTTTCTTCAAAGGGAAATGAATCAGGTTTGCCAGCGATTCGGTTTGAAACAGCAACAGTTTAGCGTTTTGAATGAAATTGTCGGTCAAGGACCGATCAGTCAAAAGGAGCTTGGTGAGATGCTGCTGTTCGAAAAATCGAATGTCTCGAAAATAGTGAGGATTTTATTCGAGAAGAAATGGATTAGAATTGCTGTTGCTACCCATGATCGTCGCCTGATGCTGCTTACCGAAACACCAGAAGGTTTTGCCGTTTGGAAAGAAAGCATGCAGGCCTTTAGTGATTCAAGCTCAGAACTTATATCAATTCTATCAGAATGCGAGCAGGTAAACGCCGTTAGATTGTTAAGTAAATTGGAGAAAGCCTTTAAAAAAAAACAAATCAGAACGAAATAGACCAATTGCGGTATTCGGTTAATTTCTCATAGGATGAAATGGAGAAAAATTATCGTTAAGGAGGCACATGATTCGAGAAGAAATAACATTCTTAGGCTGCGGGTTTAACAAGGCTAAGTATGCTGGCAAAATGAAATATTGCACCGAGCACGGGCTTGACTTTAGTATATACAAATTAGGTCCCAGGCGTATTAAAAAAATGATCCGACGTAAGTATGGAATCGATTTGGAAATCGAAGGCAAAAACCTGGGCGCAATCACCAAGGAAGCCCAAGAAATCGAATATAATTAAGAAAACGCAAATAATTCATGTAAAAGGATACAATGCGGTTTTTCATTGAGATAGTTTTGATGGGTATTTTCGCGACTTTGGTTATGGATGTCCTCGCTGTTTTTTTTTCCAAAAGAAACCTCATTCACAAATTCATAGAACCGGATGAAATCGGTCGATGGTTTCTCTATATTTTTAAAGGCAAATTCACACATGAAAACATCAGCAAAACACCTTCCTTAAAAAATGAAAAAGCATGGTGTTTAATCTCCCATTATTTAATTGGTATCGTTCTGGCAGGGATTTTATTAACCCTGGAGATTATTGAACCAGTAATACGTGAGCAAGTGTGGGTGTCTCTTGTTTTTGGAATAGTGACGGTTTTACTCCCCTGGTGTTGGCTTCTACCGAGCATAGGACTTGGTTTTATGGCATTAAAATCACCAAGTAGGCCGTTAATAATTCGAACGAACCTCATTAATCATACAAATTTTGGAGTGGGGTTATTTATATGGGGTATTGTGATCCGTCCATTATTCTGAGAACAGCAAATCGTCCCCCACTATTCTGGACCCTATTCAAAAAGCAAAGAGGGAATATGAGTAATCCGCAATTCCAGGCACATCTTACTTAATTTTTCTTCTTAGGTGTGGGTTTGGGGGGCGGAAACAGAGACGACCTGAAATAAAACAATTATTTAGATACCAGGCGATATCCATTCCTCATCGTCAATCGTTCTCCGCGCTTGACTGCGAAAACGATAGCCAATGGGATCAAGTCAATTTTTCGGGCGACTTCTATCTACTGATATCCTGATTGTTTAACCACGACTCATTGCGACCAAAGGAACTAGAAAAACTCCATTAAAAGACGTGAAAAACTGATATTTTGATAAAATTAACGCGCTTTCATCTTAAAAAACTCAAACAAAAGGCCTGGACTGAATACCCTCTAAGATACCGAAAGTAGGCGGATTAATCTCGGCGGCATTGGCTTCATCAGTATCAATATGCATATCCAGCCTATACTTAGGACTGACTCTTATCAGGACATCACCAAATACCAACTCGCGTTCGCTTTTAATACGAATGGTGACGACATCCTTATTTTTTAACCCGTATCCGAGCGCATCTTCAGGGGCCATATGTATGTGCCTGCGAGCGCAGATCACTCCTTGCTTTAGTTTATACTGCCCTGTCTCGCCCTCAAGGATGATCCCGGGGGTCCCGTCAACATCACCTGAATCTCTGACTGGTGCGTCAATTCCCAGCTTAAATTCTTCGGTGCGGGAAATTTCCACCTGGCATTTATTACGAAACGGCCCTAAAATTCTAACTTTTTCTACAATTCCTTTGGGGCCGATAAGGTTAACGGTTTCCATACAAGCGAACTGACCGGGCTGGCTCAAATCCGAACGGGGGGTAAGTGTTCGTCCTTGCCCAAAAAGTTTTTCAAATACGTCTGGTGTCAAGTGTACATGATGGGCGGAAATATTTACAGGAATCGGTTTTTTACGGTATTCAGCGATTTCCGCTTTGGAACGGAAACGACCGATGGCATGCAGTGTTTCCCGTGCAATCATGCGCTTGTCATTGGAAGGAATCACCAGAATCCGTGTTTTGGATTCTTTTTCGGCAATATCGCACACTGTTGTCTGATCAAAATTAGTGTGGGCATTTTTATGGTCATCAATTTCAGCCCCGAATAATGCCAAGCCCTGGCATATTCTGGAACGAATTTCTGCGGTATTTGCTCCCACGCCACCGGTAAAAATCAACACATCCACACCATTTAAGGCAGCAAAATAGGAACCGATATATTTCTTGGCCCGGTAACAATAAACACGGATAGCGCGCTCGGCATCCATGTTACCTTTCTCCGCTTTTGCCACCACATCCGACATGTATGCGCCGACCTTGCTGAGCCCTTTTAAACCGCTTTCATGGTTTAACATGTACTCAAGATCATCTACAGAGTACCCGTTTCTTAATAGGTAGATCATAACACCCGGATCAATATCCCCGGAACGGGATCCCATCACCAGACCTTCAAGGGGAGTCATTCCCATGCTCGTATCCACACTGCGGGCATGATCAATCGCACACACGGAACTTCCATGCCCCAGATGGCATGAAATCATTTTCAATTCTTTTACCGGCTTTTTTAAATAGGTGGCTGCACGAAGGGCCACATATTTATGATTGGTGCCATGAAACCCATATCGTCTGATATATTTTCTCGCATTGAGTTCCGGCGAAAGCGCATATTGATAAGCCGTTAACGGCATGCGCATATGAAATGCCGTATCAAAAACCGCCACATGCGATATCTCAGGCAATTTTTCCCTTAATTTTTTGATGCCTATCAGGTTGTACGGATTATGCTGAGGCGCCAATGAGCTGCAATCTTCGATGATTTGTACAAGGTCATCATCAATCAGCGTTGAACTATAAATTCGATCCCCACCATGAACCACACGATGCCCAACAGCACCGATCTCATCTATATGCTTGAGCAAGTCAAGCTCTGGGCCAACCAGTGTGGAGAGCATAATCTCAAGGGCATCTGTGAGAGATTCCGTTGATAAAGTCAGGCATTTTTCATTGTTTTGATAACGAAAAAGATGCTCGGACCGATCCAATCCGATCCGGTCAATCATTCCGTCGATTATCGGTTTTGAAGAGTCAGTATTAAAAAGTGTATATTTTAAGGAACTGATGCGACAATTGATTGATAAAACATAGATGGATTCGGAAACTGATGAAAACTCGAGGTCATATGGGTCACATTGTTCATCTAAAAGCTGACACACCCGGGTATCACCGTTTAGGTCTTTTTCTCGTTGAACAAGGCGCTGAGTGATAACCTGGGTAATTCGGCTAAAGGTGCTATGATTTTTCAGCATTAATTGCCGTATAAACTCACTCGAAAAACGCAACAATTGGCAATCCCCAGCAGCTACCAGTTCCGCCTTGCTCGGCTCGCCGGTAGATAAAGACATCTCACCGGTGATTTCCCCTTTTTCAATAAAAGCGATGGACCTGGCCTCTCCTTCTTTCTCAAGAAAAACCTCCAGCCGCCCGTCATACACAACCCATAGATATCGCCCCACGCTTCCCTTTGGTTTGATGATATCACCGGTTTTATAGAAAATTATTTCGGCATTGTCCGCTATTTGCCGGATTTCTTCTTCACTCGAGTCCTTAAAAATGGATACATTTTTTAAAAAAGCTTTTAAAGGCATATTTTCTTCTCAACATAAAATTATTAAGAATTTTTGGTTCATCCGAATTATGAGTACATAGCACCTTGAAAAGGTGCGGGCAATTGGGTTTCAATTCCTAAAGTGTGGACAATTACATTGGCAATTCTTAATGAGGTAAAAATCAACCAAGAAAAAGGGCCTTTATGTGAAAACCACCCCCCTTTTCAGTTTTTTACCATGATATGGCGAACAACCGTATAATCTTCTAAGCCATACATTGACAGGTCTTTACCATAGCCTGACATTTTAAACCCACCATGCGGCATCTCAGAGGCATACATAAAATACGTATTGATCCAAGTTACGCCATACTGCAGCATCGATGATACCCTGTGCGCTTTTTGAATATCCTTTGTCCAGATAGATGAGGCCAGTCCATATTTTGAATCATTCGCCCATTCAATCACCTGATCCGTATCCGAAAACCGAGTGACTGAAACCACCGGCCCAAAGATTTCTTCCTGAACAACTTCATCAGTTTGAAGGGCATCTACAATCAGGGTAGGTTCATAATAATAGCCTTGATCAATTTTACGACCGCCGGCAGCAATTTTTAAATGGGGAACAGTCTTGGCCCGTTCGACAAAACCATCGACGATTTCCCGCTGTTCTATGGAGATTAAAGGACCGATATCATTTACATTGATACTTCTAACCGCATCCGTTAACTTTTCAACAACCTTTTGATAAATATTTTCATGAACATATAAGCGACAAGCCGCAGTACAATCCTGACCGGCATTGTAATAGCCGTATAGTTTGATATTTTCCACCAAATCCGCAATATCACAATCATCAAAAGCGATGACCGGTGCTTTCCCCCCCAACTCTAAATGGGTACGTTTTACATTAGATGTCGCTGACTTTAAAACTTGTTTCCCCGTATCGACAGAGCCCGTAACCGAAACCATTTGAACGTTATCATGTTCGGCCAGGTGCTTTCCGATAATACTCCCTTTTCCGGTGACAATATTAAGAACACCGGAAGGGAAAATTTCATTGATATCTTCTACCAACGCCAGAATTGACAAAGGCGTGCACTCGGATGGTTTAAATACAACCGTATTTCCAGCCGCTAAAGCAGGAGCGATTTTCCAGGCGCCCATCATCAAGGGGTAATTCCACGGGGCAATTTGTCCAATCACACCGACAGGGTCTCTTCTGATCATGCTTGTAAAACCCTCAATGTATTCACCGGAGGCACTACCCGACATACACCGGCAAGCCCCTGCAAAAAACCGGAAATGATCCACAATGGCCGGGATCTCATCTTCCAGCATTCTTTGAAAAGGTTTACCGCAGTTGAGCGATTCAATTTGAGCTAAGCGCTCTCCTTTTTGTTCAATTCTATCCGCGAATTGATATAATATGCCTGCCCTGTCAGCAAAAGATTTTCTTTTCCAACCCGGAAATGCCGTGTTTGCCGCAGCAACCGCCTCATTCACCTGATTAATGGAAGCACAGGGCACCTCGACAATTTTTTCATTGTTTTCAGGACTTAAAAGAATCGTCTTTTCAGCTTCCCCTGAAACGATTTTTCCGCTTATTAAAAGACGGGTATCCATCTTTTCCATAGTACTTTCTCCGTTCAAATTTTAAATAATGCCTGCCCGCGATTAATAAAAAACTAATTTCTCATTGACACTGACTATCCAATTTCAGCCATTGTAGACATAATGCTATCCCTTAAAATATCTACAATTTGATCAGCACCCGCTTTATCAGTAATTAAAGGAGGGGATAATATACATAAATTTTCATAAGGCCTGACAATCAGCCCTTTTTCCTGACAAAATTCATCCACTCTTTGGGCAACGGCTATATTCTCTTCTTCATTATCTGAAACCACGCATTCAACACAGGCCATTAAATAAAGGCCTCTAACATCACCGACGATGGAAAGTTCCGTTAACGTTTCCAGACGTTTCATGAAATAAGCACCGACCTCACGGACGTGCTCATTTATTTTTTCACGTTTCATTATTTCAAGATACTTTAAGGCAGCCGCGCACGTCACCGGATGTCCGGAATAGGTAAACCCATTTGTGAAATAGGAGTTCTCATTGGCGAACTCGCCGCTAATGCGATTAACCAGCTTGTCTGAAATGATGGCCGCACCCAATGGTTGATAGCCGGATGTGATTCCTTTGGCCACGGTAATAATATCCGGCACGATTCCGAAAACGTCTTCCGATGCAAAATTATGCCCCAGCCTTCCAAAAGCAGTAACAACCTCATCGGAAATATAAAGCACTTCGTATTCTCTACAAATATCCAATGTCTTTTTATGATATCCCGGCGGCGGGACAATCACACCACCTGAACCCATGATTGGTTCCGCAATAAAACAAGCCACTTTATCCGGCCCTATCTCTAAAATTTTATCCTTTAACTCGCTGACCTTAAGATCACAAAAATCCTCTACACTCATTCCATCGGGTCTTTTATATGGATTGGGGTCAGAGGTGGAATGAACAATATCGTCAACATAATCAAAATAGCTTCGATCGCATTTTTTACCATTCAAGGAAGCCGCTAAATAAGTACTGCCATGATAGGCATTCTCGCGATAAATGATATGTTTCTTTTCAGGCCTGCCAAGACAATTGAAATAATAATGGACAAACCGAATCGCTGATTCAACCGCCGTTGACCCCCCAGTTGTAAATTGGAAGAAGTTCAAATCACCTGGAGTAATTTTACTGAGTTCATTGGCCAATTGGATTGAGGGTGGACTGGTCATGGCGCCAAAGGGCGTATAATAAGTCAGTTGAAGACACTGGTCTGAAATCGCTTTTGCCATTTCTGGATTGCCATACCCCAGATTCACACACCACATACCTGAGATCGCATCAAGATATCTATTGCCCTCGTTATCAAAAACATGAACCCCTTTACCGGATTCAATAATCATGGAATCAGCATCACTTCCTAAATCCGACCAGGGATGGATAATGTGCCGTTTGTCTTTTTCTATAAGATTCATAATCGCCTTTAAAATATTAAATTTTCTGAGACCTGTCCACGCATGCAGTGATTAGACATCATTGAAGATGCATAGCCGCCGGCATTGATAAAAATAAGGGGGTCTCCTTCCTTGATTTGATCCGGCATCTTAATATTTTCTTTCCATACATCCAAGGATTCGTTGATGTTGCCCACTATCGTAACGGGTTTCATAATCTCTGTCTTTTGCTGATGAACAACAGGCTCACAGGGCAACCCATAAAACGCCGGTTCAATGGCAAGGTTAAATCCCCCATTCACCCCAATAAAATCCGTTTCCTGTTTTCTTTCGACGGTATTGACCTCTAAAACCAGAATACCGCTGTCTTTTACAATATAATCCCCTGGTTCAACACAGATGGTAAGTCCTTGATCCCCAAAATTGGATTTTATAATCGAAGCCCAGACATCCAAATCCAAATGTGCATCATCCACGTCATGGGGAACCCCCAACCCACCCCCTAAATTGACGGACTTTAAATCTTTGACCTTGTCCACAAACCAGCGCGTCTCACCCAAAATCTCATTAAATATGGATAATTGATTGTTTAGATAGCCGCATCCCACATGGAAATGAATTGTATCCACGATGAAGTTATGCTTCTCGGCCAGCCTCAACGCATCATCAAACTGCTCCCTGTAAATACCGAACTTGGTCGTTTTATCACCGCTATATTTGAGGATATCATTATCCCTATAACCTATACCCGCAGCCGGGTTGACACGGATGCCGATTTTGCGATGGGAACAGAATTTGCCTAATCGTCTGATGGTGCTTAAGGAATCACAGTTCAAAGATACATCCGGATTATCGGCAATCAATCTTAGCTCATCATTTGTCATTGAGTGAGCCGTATATGAAATTTCACCCGGTTCAAAACCACAAGAAAAAGCATGTAATAATTCACCGGGAGAGCATACATCCACACCACATAACCCACTATTTTTAATATACGTCAGGACAGGGGCAAACCGGTTTGCTTTTATGGCATAATAAATTCCATAGGAATCAAGCTGATTCAGGGCATTTTGGACCCGCTTGATATTTGATAAAATTCGTTTTCCACTATAGAAAAAGGCCGGTGTCTTGGTTAAACCAATTAAATCAGCCACTAAATTCCCTGAAAAAAACAAATCCCCATCTTTATAGCAAAGGTCATCTCTCTCCCACCACAAGCTTTCTTTTGGTGGGATCATCCACACTTCCTTTCAAGGTCGTGAAGATATTTCTGGCCTAATTCATTGATGGGTTCTTTTCGACCCGTCACCCATGCCCGACAGTTCATAGCACCACATACACAAGGAAATTGTTTGAATAATATATCTTCTGTTGAGGCATAATCCATTGTTAAAGCAGTTCCTTTTTCAATATCCTGCAACGCCCAAATTTCAAGCTTATTCATATCTAAAAATACAAGTGGATCACACGAGTGCAACAAAAGTCCTGAAAAGTGGGGGTCATAGAGATGAAGGTACGGTGTAATTTGAAGGGTATGTTGAAGAATATAGGGCACCGTAATACCGGTCATTCTTGAAACCATATCACCCTTTTTAAAATGCCGTTTTACATAAATGCCGTTTCCTTTGGTTGTGCAATGGTTAATCGTGAAATCATCTGTACTCGGATAGTCCTTGTTACCTTCCAACTCATATGGATAAATCATGGTACCTCTCAATTTAAGTTATATAATCCACTGTGCCGTGGACATCGCATCTAAATTCTGGGCCACCTGATCGACGATCAGCGAGCCAGTACCGGCGATCACGGCAGGGCGATTGTCTATACTTATGCCACACGCTTTTTTTTCGTGCCAAGCGCATCCCGCAGGTCTTGCGCCTTATCAGCCTGCTCCCAGGGGAAGATGTCCCTGCCGAAGTGACCGGTCACTGAAGTATCCCGGTAGCTCCAACCATCCGGTTTTGTCAGCCTAAGATCTTGAATAATCGACGCCGGACGAAAATCAAAAATATCCCCTGATTCCAGCACATTCTGAATGTCCTCTTCCTTCACGTTCCCTGTGCCAAAGGTGTCCACATTAATGCTGAGCGGCGTCGAAACACCAATGGCATAGGCAACCTGAATTTCGCATTTCTCAGCCAGGCCGGCCGCAACGATGTTTTTGGCGGCATATCGGGCGTAGTAAGCGGCTGAACGATCGACCTTGGACGGATCCTTACCGCTGAAAGCACCGCCTCCATGGCAACCCACACCACCATAGGTGTCTACAATAATTTTTCTACCCGTTAACCCTGCGTCGCCATGGGGACCGCCAATCACAAATTTACCGGTT
>JAUCGD010000860.1 GCA_030377945.1 Desulfobacterales bacterium HSG17
GGGCTGTCAATTTTTTGTCTGATGTGCTTTTTAATTCAGGCAAGAAAAAAAAGCCTTTTGGGTATTGAAGATCCTCATCTGAGGGAAATTGCCCATAAAACCATGATTGTATATCTTTCAAGAAAACGCCTGACAAAAAAGGAAAAACGCTTTCTTAAAAACCGGGTTGGAAGAAACTGCACTGTGAATCGCTGTTAAGAATTTTTAATCATTGCTAAAATTAGGTATTAGTTAAATCTCCGGCAGGATTATCAAGAACATGGCGGATTACTCCGGCGATCTCACTTGTTACAACAGGTTTCATAACAAGTTCCCGAATGCCGATTTCTTTAATCTTTTCCCTTGTGATTACTTCACTGAATCCTGTGCATAATATTACAGGAATATCAGGACAGACAAGCATAAGTTCTTTTGCCAGTGTTTCTCCGGTCATATTGGGCATGGTCTGATCTGTAACTACTATATCAAAATTATCAGGATTGGCACGGAATGCGTGAAGAGCTTCTATACTGCTTGTTCTGGCTCTGACATTGTAGCCAAGGTCTGTTAAAACCTTTTGCAGCATTTGAATAATCTGCTGCTCATCATCTACCAATAAAATACGTTCATGACCGGAAATACAAGCAGGATGGTACATTTTGGGCTTTTTAATATGAGAATCGATTTTAATAACAGGCAGATATACGTTAAATTCTGTTCCCTTATCAACTTCACTTTGAACTGAAATATAACCTTCATGTTTTTTAACAATGCCGTGTACAATTGAAAGCCCCAGACCTGTGCCTTTGCCCCGCTCCTTTGTGGTAAAGTACGGGTCAAAAATCTGCTTTATTGTATTGGGAGTTATGCCGCACCCTGTATCGCTTACCCTGATCTTTAAGTAAACCCCAGCCAGCATGTCAGGCAGCAGTTTTTTAGTATTATTTGTGTCTATTGTATCAAGAGTAACTTTTAACACACCGTCTGCCGATCCCATAGCATGATAAGCATTGGTACAGAGATTCATGATTACCTGGTGAACCTGGGTCGGATCAGCCATAACAGGCTCACATTCCTTATCAATATTTTTTACAATTTTGATGGTTGAAGGCAGGGAAGATCGAATCAGGTTAAGAGCCTCATTTATTACATATTGAATTTTGAGAGGTTTTCGCTCCATCTCACTCTGACGGCTGAATGTAAGGATTTGTCTTACCAGCTCTCGTGCGCGCTGGGATGACTTGAT
>JAUCGD010000111.1 GCA_030377945.1 Desulfobacterales bacterium HSG17
CAAAATACTCGTCAGCCTGCTTTCGAAAATCAAAGCCAAAATCAATCTAATCCCCTTTAATCCACATGACCAAAGCGATTTTCAACCCCCTGATGCCAAAACCCTTGAACGATTTCAAACCATTCTTTTGGACAAGCGTTACACCACCATGGTCCGCTACAGTAAGGGACAGGATATCGGGGCAGCCTGTGGTCAGTTGGCCGGAAAAGAACAGACCGAAGAACAGACCGAAGGATGACTGGGATGACTGGGATGACTGTTACGAAATAAATTTGCGATTTGCGGGTACATATAAACTTAACCGTGTGAAAAAAATATTTTTTTGTGTTATTCTTTTTTTTAATACAAACCTATTCACAAAAAAAGGTGGGTGCCATGTTTGAAAGCAAATACCTCAAGGATAATATCGAAAATATCCAGCATATTATGTCTATTCCGGTCTTGAAGGATTTTGAGACTTCGAACCTGGGAAAGCTCCTCACCATCAGTAAAATTCGCCAGTATGAAGACGGGGAAACCATCATTCAGGAAGGCGAACCGGCCCTCTGGCTCTATTTTTTAATATCCGGGCGTGTACAAATCCAAAAAAACAAAGAGGAAGTCGCGATCCTACGGCGCAAAGGGGATGTTTTCGGTGAGATGGGTCTCATCCAAGGTCCCCAGACCACTGCCACGGCCATCGCTGTGGGAAAAACCACCCTGCTCACCACTGAAGCCTCCCAAATCGATGAATTTGCCGGTGATGACCGTGTGGCATTCGGCTATATGTTATATCGAGTACTTTGCGAAGTCGTGACGGATCGTTTAAAGTCAACCACTGATGATCTTATCCGTACAAAAGAGGAACTCGCTGCTTGTAAAGCCACACCTTAAGAACGATTTTATGCGTATGCTTGTCGTTTAATCTATTCTTAAAAGGAGTTTTCGCCATGCCGGCGAAAAAGGACTCAACTCATTCCCACCAAATGGGTTTCACCATTATGGAAGTCGTAATGGTGATGGTTCTTCCGGTGAGCGGAGATCCCGCTTATTCAAATAGTTTCTCCAGGGCTTCAATTTCCAACCGTGGTGCTATATGCGCCATGGCATTCAGTTTACGGATGCCATCTTTTGCAACCTCACCTAATATTTCATAGTCGAAAATTTGGGCCGCCGGATCATAAATACTGAATAATTGGAGCCTAACGTAAAATGGCGTGTCAAATTAGTTATTCATTTGGCTGCATATATATTGAGTGCCTGAAGCACTTGTGACACAAAAGGACTTAAGACCAAGGCTATCATGTTAGACGGTCGTTGAGTTCTTTCTTAACGAAACACACCCAAGATATTGGAATTTTTACGGAACCTTAAAAAATTCGAGAGTGATATGGATCAAAACATTCCTGAAATACTTGCACCCGCCGGAAACCGGGCCTCCTTTATGGCTGCGCTGGCTGCCGGTGCAGATGCCATCTACTGCAGCCCAAAATCTTTTTCCGCCCGGATGGAGGCCCAAAACTTCGAACTCGATGATTTATCCTGCTTAACAACCCTGGCTCATGGAAAAAATAAAAAAGTCTATATTGCCCTTAATAGTCTGATCAAACCCGGCGAATTAAAATCAGTGACCGATCTTTGTAACACCCTCTCCTCTGATGTGAATCCGGACGGATTCATCGTTCAAGACCCGGGCTTATTAGAGATTTTATCCGTTGTGGGCTATACAGGGGAAATACACCTATCAACCCTTGCCAACGTAAGCTTTGGCAAAGCTTTGAGCCTTTTTAAGAACGACCCTAGAATTTGTCGGGTAGTGGTCCCGCGAGAATTGTCCATTGATGAGATAAAAGCTATGGCCGATCATTGTCCACCCCATGTTAATCTTGAAGTTTTTGTTCATGGCGCCCTTTGTTTTGGTGTTTCCGGCAGGTGTTATTGGAGCAGTTTTTTAGGTGGAAAAAGCGGTTTGCGGGGCCGCTGCGTACAACCCTGCCGACGTGTGTATCAATATGAAAAGGACAAAGGCAGTTATTTTTCCTGTGCTGACCTGAGCTTGGATGTGCTGGTCAAACCGCTTTTATCCATCCCGCAAATCGCGGCATGGAAAATTGAAGGCCGTCGCAAGAGCCCTCATTATGTCTATTATGTGGTTAGTGCTTACCGCATCCTGCGGGATCTTTCAGATGCCCCGGAGGATCAGCGGAGTAAACTCAAAAAAGATGCACTATCACTTCTGGAATCCGCTCTTTCCCGCCCCACATCTCATTACCGATTTCTTCCCCAAAGACCGTATACACCTACGAGTAAAGGCCTGCAGCAGGGTTCCGGTCAATTGATAGGGGTCACTAAAGGAGGTTTCCCCAAGCTGTATATCAACCCTAACCAACCATTATTTGCAGAGGACCTGATCCGCATCGGCACGGAAGACAGCGGATTTCATCAAACCATCAAATTGAGAAAAGCAGTGCCGAAACGTGGTAATTTTCATCTAAAGCTCGATAAACGACCATTTGAAAGCAGGCTTCCCGTCTATCTCATTGACCGCCGTGAACCAGCCCTGGCCCGAATGATCGCGGAGCTATCAGATCAGACGCCTAAAAACCAACCCTTGAAATGGCGCCCTTATCGCAAACCGATTTTACCACCGTTTCAAAAACAATCTGCAAAGCAGTCATCTCAAGAAATGGTTTATCGTCAACTACCTGCAAAAACACGTAAAGGAAAATACAGCGTCTGGTTATCACTTAACCCTAAAGAAAAGATGCTCTCAAGGGCCCCCGCCCAATGCCGCATCTGGTTACCGCCCGTCATCTGGCCGGACCAGGAAAACGGATTTTATGATCAGATTCAATCCCTTTTGAATGGGGGCGTACGTTCTTTTGTTTTAAATGCCCTATGGCAAATAACTCTTTTCAATCCGGATCAGCTCCAAAAACTGGAATTATGGGCCGGCCCTTTTTGTAATATTTCCAACCCCGCCGCCATAGTCTATGCCCGTAAGATAGGCTTTTCCGGTGTAATTGTTTCCCCTGAGCTTTCGGAAAAAGATTATCGCGCTCTGGCCAGCGAGAGCCCTTTGCCCCTTGGAATCGTTTTATCCGGATTTTGGCCCATTTGTATTTCACGCATCCAACCGGAAGACATAGCACCTGAAAAACCGATCATCAGCCCTAAAAAAGAAGAAACCTGGTCACGAAGCTTTGATGAAACCCTCTACATTTACCCCAATTGGCGCCTGGATCTATCGACCCATCGAAAAACACTTTCAGCTATGGGTTTTAAATTCTTTTTTCAATTTGCAGATGCCATCCCCAAAAACGTTACCATGAAAGAGCGACCCGGCTATTGGAATTTCACCATCGGATTACGTTAAAGTAAAGGTTTGATGAATTCAGTCGATAATAGATTTATGGATGAAATTGAATTCCTTCTTCAATTTCATCCCGTTCTAACTTTCACCTGGTGCTTGGGGAGGCATCCAAATGAAAATCGATCGCGCGACCGTTCAACTATCAGCCCAACATCATTACAGTTATTCAGAAGCAACTTCCAAGGAACTCGAAATTTGGGGGGATGAGCAAAAATCCAGAGCACGCCTGTCAGAGCAGACCAACCTACGGACAAATAATATTGACACCGTGACCATCCATTCCGAACCAGAAGCCGTAACGTCAAGAGCAACCAGCAAGAATGAAAAAATAAATTCAACGGCCTCGGCAAAGGGAATTTCCGAAGAAATCTCTGACCCGAAGTTGAATGTTTTAAAACAAATATTAGAAAGCCTTACCGGAAGAAAAATTCATCTTTTCAGACCAAATGAAGGCCAAGCTGCCGAACCCACACCGGAAAACAACCAAAAGGCCGCCCCGCCGACTGAAACTCCGATTGATGATTGGGGATTTGTTTACCGTGAGGTTCACACGGTAGATGAATCTGAAACAACCCGATTTCACGCATCCGGCACCATTGTCACCCAAGATGGCCGGGAAATCGATATTTCATTAGATCTTGAAATGGCCCGAGAATTTCACGAAAAATTGCAAATAGAGGTTCGGGCGGGCAGTGCTGAAAAGGTTGATCCCCTGATTATTAATCTAAGCAATGGGGCCGCGTCCGTTTCTGCGAATAAATTCGAATTTGATATGAACATGGATGGTGAAAAAGAAGAAATCGCCGGTATAGGGCCTGGCAGTGCTTTTCTGGTATGGGACAAAAATAGCGACGGTCGGATCAATGACGGCAGTGAACTCTTCGGCCCGGCCTCGGATAATGGGTTTGGAGAACTTGCGGCCTTGGATGAAGATCAAAATGGTTTTATCGATGAAAATGACACCGCGTTCCAACATATCGGCATTTGGCAACCCGGGAACAATGATTCAGGTCCCGTCAAAAGCCTTCAAACCGTTGGAATCGGTGCCATCATGGTCAATGGCACCGAAACAGCATTTGAAATCAAACAAAAAATTGATACACCCCTTGCTCAAATTCGTGAAACCGGAATATTTTTATTTGAAAACGGCAGAGCAGGTACCATTCAAGAGCTTGATTTTTATATTTGATAATGCTTAAAAAAACACTTACTTTTTTACGAGTTCATCAACCTTGGTGAACTCGTAAAAATTCGGTCTTATAAGACCAAATATAAACCACTAATCTATCAAAAAACGCTTATAAGATTTCATAAATAATCAATCCCCTTTTTTTATCTTGGCAAGAGCGCTTTCTAAAGCAGAACGAAGATTTTCACCAGCGTTTTCCACATGAACTTGAAGATCAACCCAGGCTTCATCCCCTGTTCTTTTTAACTCCTGCAATTTATTCACGACCATTTCCCGTCTTTGCATTAAGTCCTTGATAATATCTTCTAAACGCGCCCGAAGGTCATCACCGGCCTCTGCGGCCTTTTTTTTGAGCTCATCAATTTCGATCCCATAATTTTTTAATTGCGCTTCCATTTTTTCGATAAACTCTTGTTTCAAAGCCATCTTTCTCCCCTTTTTTTATTTAATCATCTTCCATCAGCAATTTTGCTGCAAGCTTTACGTCTTCCGGGCAAAAAACAAATAAGCATTTCTCATCCGGTGAAGAAACCGATCCATAAACATAATTGATATTAATTTTATTTTGACCGAAGCGGTCGGCCATTTCAAACAAAGAGCCGGGCCGATTGGGCAATTTGAGGGCAATCACTTCTGTGACGTCAAACACGTAATCATTGTTTTCCAGGATCTCCACTGCCGTATCAAATGGATCAGTGAGAAAACGAACCAAGGCGAAATCCGCCGAATCCTTTGTCATGGATTGATAGCTGGCTACTGATGCAATGCGTTTAAGAGATTTTCCCCGGGCCCGAAATATCTCTTTCACATAATCTGACGCATCCTGAATGGTCAGTGCATCAATATTGATACCGGCACCGGACATTCTTTGCGCCAAAACCGCCAGTTCACCCGGTGCGTTCCTCAAAAAAAGAGAAATTTCCTTTCGGATCATGAATCTTCCCCACCTTCGGTTGATGGATAACATATTGGGAATAATAAAAATTGGATTACACTAACCAGATTCCCTTTGTCAATTTATTGTAGGGGGTAAAGCTATTTTTCCCCGATGATTTTTTTTTTACTTTCCCTTCAAAACTTGACAAACGGCTGATGCGTACAAATATAGTTTGGGATTTTCAAAATTACCAACATTATTAATTTTAACCCAGAACAGGAGTTAGTGTATGGAACCTCAGAAACAAACACTCGCATTTAAAACCGAAGTTCAACAGCTTTTAAACCTGATTATCAACTCCCTTTATTCCAACCAGGAAATTTTTTTACGAGAGCTCGTTTCCAATGCGTCGGATGCCATCGATCGTTTACGATTCAAAGCCCAGACAGAGGAAACTTTGCTCAGTGATGATCCGGACTTAAAAATTGAGATCAAGGCCGACAAAGAAAATAAGACCATTGAAATTGCCGACAATGGAATCGGGATGAGTTTTGATGAAGTGGTGGAAAACATCGGAACCATTGCCAAAAGCGGTACCAAGGAATTCCTGAAAGCCATCGAAGCCTCCAAAAAAGAAAATCTGTTAACCCCGGAACTGATCGGTCAGTTCGGGGTCGGCTTTTACAGTGCTTTTATCGTGGCCAAAAAAGTCACCGTCATCACCCGGGCAGCCGGGCAGGATACCGCCACACGCTGGGAGTCCAGTGGTGACGGAGAATATACTATTGAACCCTGTGAAAAACCAACGCGGGGCACCCAGATTACGTTAGAACTTAAAACCCTTGAGGAAGACGATCAGGATTTCACCGAGGAATGGACTATTCGCAGTATTATCAAACGGCATTCGGATTTTGTGGCCTATCCGATCTTAATGGATGTGGAAAAAGATGAACCGATCCCTGAAGAAGAGCAGCTCAAGGACAAAGACGGTAAACCCATGGGAGAGACCTCCCGTAAGGTTATCAAAGCAGAAACCCTAAACTCCATGAAAGCCATCTGGGCCAAAAACAAGTCTGATGTCAATGATGAAGAGTATGAAGAATTTTACAAGCATATCAGCCACGACTGGAATCCGTCGCTGACCCATTTGCACATGAAATTCGAAGGTGCCACCGAATACAGCGCACTGCTTTTCATTCCCTCCAAAGCGCCCATGGATCTTTTCCATAATGATTACAAACACGGCATCCATCTTTATTCCAAACGCGTTTTTATCATGGATGACTGTAAGGAACTAATTCCGGAATATTTCCGTTTCATCAAAGGCGTCGTGGATGCACCGGATTTAAACCTTAACGTCAGCCGTGAAATTCTGCAGCAAGATGCCCTGGTGCGCAATATCAAGCGCAACCTGGTTAAAAAGATGCTGGAGCATTTGAGCAATATGGAAAAAGAAAAGTATGAAACGTTTTACCAAGAATTCGGCGCGGTCTTAAAAGCCGGAATCCCCATGGATTTTGAGAACAAGGATAAACTTTCCGAATTGCTGCGTTATGCCACCACAAAATCCGAGGGCAAATTATTGTCCTTAAAAGAGTACGTGGCCAATATGAAGGCGGAACAGAAAGAGATTTATTATATTACCGGTGATAATCTGACTTCCATCTTAAACAGCCCTCACCTGGAAGCTTTAAAAGCCAAGGATTATGAAGTACTCTTAATGACTGACCCGGTGGATGAATGGGTGGTTCAGTCGCTGACGGAATATGATGGTAAAAAATGGAAAAGCGCTGAAAAAGGAGACCTTGACATCAATGAAGACAAAAAAGAGGATCAGCCTGACTTTGCACAGTTCTTTGGCCATGTTAAAACTTTGTTGCAGGATAACGTCAAGGAAGTAAAAGCCTCTACCCATTTAACGGATTCCGTGGCTTGCTTGTCCGGTGATGCAAATGACATGAGTGCGTATATGGAGAAAATCCTAAAAGCCTCCGGCCAACCATCGGAGGCCACCAAACGCGTCCTGGAACTGAATGTCAAGCACCCGTTTGTGACCCGCCTCAAATCCCAACATGACTCGGACAAGGATGCCGAAAATATGAAGGACCATTATCGGTTGCTTTATGATATGGCGGTAATCGGAGAAGGCGGTAAAATCGAAAACCCCAGCCTGTTCAACAAAATGGTCGGGGAACTTCTGGCCAAGGCGATCTAATGAATTTAAATTTTTAACCGACCAAGGGGCGGGTTTTCTACCGCCCCTTCTTTTCTGACGGACTAGTTCATAAAACCCGTGCAGCATCTGACCGGTAAAACCCGCCTAAGTGCTCCCGAATGCGCGATTCTATAAATCCATCGGCAAAGGCTTTTTGGATGGCTGGCGTGATGATCCGTATGAATACATCGGACAGCCACTCTGGAGTGCCCCCGAAAGACTGAAGTAGTAAATTCACCTTACGGTTTTTAAAGCGATCATATATCGTGTCCGTCGTAATCGCTATAATTTCACCCACTATTCTTTTTTTTCGAATCAATTCATATTGACGGTAAAATTGGTCTTGGGCGGTTTGGGTTCGTATATCAAACAACGGTTCTAAGAGAGCATGAATTTCAGCTTGCTGGAAACGAGGCCATAATTCTTTAAGCAATGACTCTCTCTGGTCACGCGTCAGTTTATGGGCAAGAAATGACTTGCTGGTTTGTATCAAATTTTGAATTTGATCTTCCACAAAGGGCTTCACATACAGGTCCAGACTTTCCCCTATCCCATCAGCGGCTTTTAAAAATTTATCGCCCCCAAAACGATTCAACAGTCCCATGCCCGGGAGCATTTTTAACAACGAATTATCAGCAAAAAAACGTTTAATCCCTTCAAACAGGACATGGGACATGAGCAGGCCGTACACGGGATTGGACACCAGACGGTGGGCCCATTCATTTCGCTGGGCCTCGGTTTCGCAAAAAATATCCATGATATCCAGAATTTCATCCGGAGTGGTGAAATCTTTTACCTGCCAGCCGGATTGATCTACTTTTGGCTGTATGGCTTGATGAATTTGGAAAATTGCAGCAAGAGCCTCTTTCGGCCACTTTTTTTCCACCAGCATGAAGCCCGTGACATCACGTAATTTTTTCTTGGTTATGAGATCCCGAACCTTGCATGTCCCCAACCATTCCCATACCGCATTAAATTCCCGCATAGTGATAGTCGAAAAAAGGTCCGGCTCAAATTGTGAAAGCACCCAGGCCACCTGAGCCTCATACAAGGGTTCTAATTTTGCCGGAATCTTGCCGTGTGATGTTTCCGATATTTTCGAGGAATTGCTTTGTTTCTTCTTTGCTTGGATTTTAGACGGCATATCAACATCCTTTGATTTTCGCACGAGTACGGGTCAAAATTCTATCGTTCCGGGAAGGATTTGTTCTCCGGTGACCACCGAATCAATAGATCCATTCCAATTCTGGTCATCAATACTTTCTGTAATTCTCCGCTCTCCCGAAGGCTTTCATAAGGCCCAAGGCGTATCTGATAAGTAGAAAAACTGTCTTGTCGGCTATTATCCATGAATGCTGGGTATCCATGGTTGCGTAACTTCTCAAGCTGCCGGAGCGCTGAGTCCATGGCTGAAAATTGCCGAGTTTCTAAAAAGTAAGCACCCTCTTGTCGGATCCCAGCATTTTTATAGGGAATATCGGCGACCATTATCCGACAGAGGTCATTGACCAACCGAACTTTCTCAATTTCCCGCAAACTCATACTTGAGCGGATTCCGATCATGGGAATGCTCACAATACTCAAAGGGAGTCCGCCTTCATGATATCGAATTTCCCGTTGATCCTGATACAACTGCTTGCCCGTTTGAGTGCTTTCCAATGAGATGGCTACCTCGAGCAGCATTTGTGCATAAATGCCGACAAACACCCGCTCAAAGCGGACCACTGCACCCCGAATGACGGCATCACATTCCAACCACCTACCCAATTTTTGAGAATTTATCTTTTCCTGCAAGGATGTATTCATACCTGTGTGTAATCCCAGAATCACATCTACCCTACTGATTTCCACATCCGTGTAAGGTCGAACACTGAAATGGCTATAAAACCCATTTCGAACTAATTGTGCCAAATCCGCATCACTGTTGGTCAAATCAACAAAAGGCAAAACAGCCACCCTGCTGATGGCGGATAACCCCGCAACGTCATGTGAAACGCTGTGAAGCAAAGACGGGTCTTTCTTATAACAAGCTGAAAGCATAAGCATGCACGACAGTGCCACAATCAAAACGTTTATAAATTTTAATAATTGAGGAAATATTATAGCCATCATTTTCCCTTAACCATAATTCCATTCACAAGATATTGGATTAC
>JAUCGD010000861.1 GCA_030377945.1 Desulfobacterales bacterium HSG17
TATTTTTGGAGTATTAAGTCACATAGGGATAGGGTTTGTTTTTGTGTGGATGAACGTATATGAAATGGTTTTGTTTAATTTCATATTAAGCGTGCCAATTTTCATAGTTTGCTTTATTACAAGTCGACAAGGGAAGCATAATCTTGCGTTCTCTTTGGCATTTTTTGAACTACTTTTTCATCAAATTGCAGGCGTCTATTTTTTAGGATGGGAAAGTGGTTTCCAGTATTTTTTATTTTATTTATCCGGGCTAACATTCTTTAATGCCCGCTGGGGCAACAGGGTTCGAATATTTTCAATTTCAGTTATTTTTTCCAGTTTCATTTCCCTTTATATGTTCTTCAGGGTTTCCGAGGCCTACCATTTAACTGATTTGAATTACAACTTTTTATATCTTTCCAGCAGCCTGTCAACATTATTGGGGTTAACAGTTCTTATCAATTATTATGTTCAAACATCTGATAAGGCAGAAAGGTATCTAATCTCTGTGAATCAAAAATTATCTGAAAAAAGCAAGCAAATTCAAAAGACCTTAACCGAACGAAATTACGCATTTGAATGCCTCGATGAAGAACTGTCAGAAGCAGCAAATTATGTTAGGACTCTTCTACCACCTCCGATACGAGATGGAAGTATTCGTGTAGATTGGCGGTTTGTTCCTTCCACATCTTTAGGTGGGGATGCTTTTGGATATTATTGGCTGGATAAAGACCATTTTGCAATATATTTGATAGATGTCAGTGGGCATGGTGTTGGGGCTGCGTTACTTTCAGTTTCCGTAATAAATACATTGCGATCACAATCGCTGCCCCATACAAATTTTAAAAAGCCGAAAATGGTATTAGATGCATTGAATAAAGCATTTCCAGGTGAAAAAAACAACGATATGTTTTTTACTATATGGTATGGTGTTTATAATAAAAACACCCGTGAGTTAAGTTATGCAAGCGGCGGTCATCCTCCGGCTTTATTGATGGACAATGCTTATAAACATAGTGATACAATTAAACACCTTCGGACACCTAATTTTATTATTGGTGGCGATTCAAATGCCATTTATAAGAGTTCAAAACAGCGTATTGGCAGAAATAGTAAATTATACATATTTTCTGATGGTGTTTATGAAATCAAAAAAAACAATAGAACAATGTGGCGATTTAAAGAGTTTACAGAATTAATGGGCAGTCTTAAAATAGAAAAATCTTTCAACCTTGATCAGTTGGT
>JAUCGD010000112.1 GCA_030377945.1 Desulfobacterales bacterium HSG17
GAAGATGCCATTTATTTTTACAAAAGAAAAGGAAACCCCATTGAGATTAAGACTATTGAAGATGCTAAAAAAGTAAACCGTGTGGCATGCCGGCATAAAGGGCTGGTATTCAGTGTGCTGCAAAGGGTTGCGCGGCTGACACCTAAGAGGCGGGCTGTTTTGGCTTTGTTCCAATCAGTTTTGTCTAAAAAAGCCTTTATGGTCTCTTTTTCAGACTCTTTGTGATGGGAATTTCCTGGAGAATCGGTCTTTCTTCTGGCAAGTTGTGCAAGAGCAGTTTCTGAAAATAATTCCTGTGGCAGGTGTTCTTTGTGAATTATCTCTTCAGGGCAAAGAGCGCATGCATGGTGCAGGACACTTTTAAGCTCACGGACATTACCCGGCCAAGAGTATTCCAGGAAGATTCTTTGTACATCATTGGATATGCCTTCAATATTCTTACACAAGGATTTTCTGAAAATTCGAATAAAATGCTTTGCCAACAGAAAAATATCATCAGCTCGCTCTTTTAAGGCAGGCAGCTGGATCAAAACACCCTTTAAACGGTAAAACAGATCTTCTCTAAATTTTTTTTCACTGACTTGTATCGACAAATCCTGATTGGTAGCAGCAACAACTCGGACATCTGCCTTCAGAGTTTTAGAGTCGCCTATACGCTCAAACTCTTTCAGTTCTAAAAAACGAAGCAGTTTTGCCTGGAACTGGAGAGAGATATCTCCAATCTCATCCAGAAACAGTGTACCTCCCTGGGCAGCCTGAAAACGTCCAACTCTATCTTTAATGGCTCCGGTGAAAGCACCTTTCACATGACCAAAAAGTTCGCTTTCCAGAAGGTTTTCCGGCAGGGCAGCGCAGTTGACTTTTATCAAAGGTCCAGCAGCCCGGCTGCCGGAGTAATGAATTGCTTCGGCAATCAACTCTTTTCCGGTGCCACTGTCTCCACAGATAAGCATATTAACATCAAGGTCAGCAGTACGTTCAAGAAGGGTGTATATTTCCTGCATTTTTTTATTTTTACCGATAATGTTGTGAAAGCTGTGCTGCTCAAGTAAGTTTTTTTCAAGCTCTACAAGACGGGTAATATCCCTGATAATCAGCACAGCCCCCCCAGGCACATTGTGTTGGTGGTTCAAAGGAGCAGTGTTCAGCACCATTGTATTTCCAGTATCTCCTTCGCAGCTGCAGGCTACCCTGTATTCCCGGACGGGTTTATTGGTATTAAGTGTCTGTTGCAGGGCTTCCACGCAGGGGCCACTTCCATTTTTCAGCCTATCGGCAAATGATTTGTTATCTTGAGAAAAGCCTATGCAAATATTATCCAGATCCTTGTTGCTATTGATAATCTCCAATTTACTATTGATAGTAATAATAGTATTTTCAATACTGTTAAGGATGGTTTGCAACATCATATGTGATGCTTCTTCTTTTTGAATTGCATTTTGTAATCCAAGATGAGTACGTACTCTAGACAATACTTCTTCTGTTTGGAAAGGTTTGGTAATATAGTCTACTCCACCAGCTTTAAATGCTTTAACAATATTTTCTGTCTTTGACAGAGCGCTGATAAATATAATTGGGATATCTCTTGTTTGTTTACTGGATTTTATAATACTACATACTTCAAATCCATCCATTTTTGGCATTATGATATCAAGAAGAATTAGGTCAGGAGGTTCAGTCTGAATGGTTTTCAAAGCAACTTCTCCATTGAGGGCAGGTCGCACTTGATAGCCCTCTTCAGTTAATATTTGCCGTAATATAGTAAGGTTATCCGGTGTGTCGTCAACAATTAATATATTTTTATGAGAATGGTTTGATTCCAATATTATTCCTCTTCTTCAAATAGCTTTTGCAGACTCTCGAATTGATATCCATTAACAGTTTTTAATAAGGCATTGGCCAGGTCTTCATTTTCCCTTTGAATTTCTTCCAGCAGGACAACAGCTTTATCGAAATCAACCCTGTTGACCACTATCTTAAAATCATTCTTCAACTCTTTTGGCAATTCTGCAATAGCCTGTTGGATCATCTGATCTGACATCACAGGCTTGTTATTCTTTTTATCAACAGTTGCTTCATAAATGAACTCAACCCCCAGATGTTTGCGGATCATTGCAAAAATTTCATATTCTTTAAAAGGTTTACGAACAAAATCATTACAACCATGTTCGATCACTTTGTATCTATCTCTTTCAAAAGCACTTGCAGTCAGGGCAATGATGATAGTTTCTTTACCGCCAGGAGAGTTTTTTATTTTTTTAGTTGCTTGAAATCCATCTATGATTGGTATACGCATATCCATCCAGATGAGGTGGGGTCGCCAGGTGTCCCACATTTTTATAGCGTCCCTGCCATTAACCGCTTCTCTCACCTCAAAGCCCACGGTACGCAGTAGTTTGACAAGCAAAATCCGACTGTCGTTATTATCCTCAACCACCAACAGTCGGAAAATGGGCTGGTCTTCTTCAATTGCCACAACCGTAGGCTTGTGCTGCGATAATTCATTGTCTGCTTTGTCTGTAAGTTCCACTGGGATCTCTAATATAAACCGAGTTCCTTTATCGCCATTACTTTTTACCGTCAATTCACCACCCAAAATTTCGGCAAATCTGCGGCTGATAGGAAGTCCCAAGCCAGTGCCAGTTCCCTGCTGTGAAGAATATTGGTTATCTGTTTGAAAAAAGGCATCAAAAATATTGTCATGCTCCTTTTGCGAAATACCTATTCCTGTGTCAATTATTTCAAAATGCAGAAGGCATCCACAGGCTTTTTTTTGCGAGCTCGATTCTTTGAAAGTTAGTGATATGGTAATTCCTCCAGTTTTAGTATATTTTATAGCATTACCCAAAAGATTGATTAGAATCTGCCTCAGTTTGTTTTGGTCTGTACGGATATATTGTGGAATATCTTTACTTCGATCAACATTCAGGGTGAGTCCTTTCTGTTTGGCGCGCAACTGAAACATCTCTTCAAGATCGATCAGAAATCGGTAAAAATCAAAATTTTCCAAACGAAGAACAACTTGGCCGGCTTCAATTTTTGAAAATTCCAGAACATCATTGATCAATGAGAGCAAATGCTCACCGCTCCGGCCAATGGTTTCCAGACTTTGGATTTGTTCTGGGGAGATGCCGGTATCCCGTTTCATCAGTTCGGAGAATCCAAGGATAGCATTCAAGGGAGTGCGCAGTTCATGACTCATGTTAGCCAAAAAAGCGCTCTTTGCATTGTTAGCTGCCTCGGCAGCTTCTTTAGCATTTTGTAACTCCTGTTCTATTTTTTTTCTTTCGGTGATATCCAGTACTGAACCGACTAATTTGACAACTTTACCGTCTTTGACAATCGGTTTTCCCTTGGTGAAAGAGTAATTGTAAGAACCATCTGGCTTCCTTTGGCGAAGCTCCATTTCATAGGATTCCTTTTCTGAGATGGACTTGTCTAATGCCGCCTGTAGCAATGTCAGATCTTCGGGGTGCACTATATCTAAATATTCCTGAAGTGTAAGCGAGTCTTTTGGCTTTTGACCGGTAATTCTGAACGTTTCTTCGGACCATTTGATTACCTCTGTAGACATATCTAATTCCCAGCTTCCCAGCTGTGCAATTTTCTGAGTTTCTGCCAGCAGGCGTTCACTTTCCCGCAATACATTCTCCGACAGCTTTCGGTCAGTTATATCTTCATGGGTCACTACAATGTTCTGGACCTCCCCTTTTTGATTGCTAATGGGATAAATATGCGATCGCATATACCTTGCCCTTGCTTTAAAACCACTAATTTCAGGATCAAAATACCACTCCTCAATGAATTGTTTGCTATGCTCAGCAAAAGCGTTCTGGATCTGCAAAAATATGGGTGATTTTTCCATCTGAGTGTCGGTCAGAATATTGAATTTGCCAATCACATCCGCTGGTCGGGCTTCCCACATTTTTTCCCAAGCCTTGTTGACCTGAATCTGGAATCCGGATAGTTCATATAATTCTGTAGATATGGGTGCCTGGTCAATGACTGTTTTAAAATTTTGTTCACTTTTTTTTAACTCAGTTTCAAGTTTCTTGCGTTTTAACACTTCTTTTTGAAGTGTTCTATTCCATAACAGGATGATTACAATAATTATCAATGAAAAAACACTGATAGCTAGAACCCATTTTATTATATCAGCTTTGCTGATCCCATATTCGTATCGAATCATTAACCAGCGATTTCGGATAGCTGCATGTTCCTCTGGTGTCATGGAAGCAAGCGTCTTGTTTATAATACTGACTAATTCTGGCCAATCGTTGCGTATTGCCATGGCCTGATTATGGTTATCAAAAGGTGTTGGTGCAGCAACCTTTATATTCGTATACCCTTTGGTCTGTATCATATAGGTAGTCATTAAAAGATTACCGATATAGGCATCGACCAGACCTGTGGATAAATTTTTTAAAGGTATTTCGGCATATTTTTCCAAACTGGCTGAAGCCACTTTGAGATTTATTTCAGGGTAGTCTTGTTTCAATTTCTCATGAATCACATAGCCTTCTTCAACAGATATCATTTTACCCTTCAAATCCTCCATCGAGCTTACAAATGGAGCATCTGATCTGGTAAAAATAACCCAGGGAGAGGAAATATACTCTTCGGTAAAGAGCATATATTTTTTGCGTTCTTCAGTAATTTTTGCAGTTGGGACCATGTCCACAACTTCATGTTGTCTTATATATTTAAGAGATTGAGGCCAAGTCACTTCAGATTCACTGACATACTGAATCTTAATGCCGTTACGAGTGAATATGTTTATCAAATAGTCTATAGCGACCCCTCTAATTTTTCCATCTGTTAACATAAATGGTGGGGCACTGCCTATGCGAACTCGGACAACATGATGTTGATCAATCCAAGCTTTTTCATCAGGGGTCAGATGTAATTTTGAATCGCTTCCGAAACACGGAATCGTGAGAATGATAAATGTAAAACAAATGAAGGAGATTATATTGTTATGTATCATTTTATTGTCAACAATTACTATACCCGGCAACACTTAATTGATCCGTGCATGATATATTTTGTTTCAATCGTAATATTTAAAATTGGACTATGTATAAATCCTTAAATAAGAATACTTGCCATATTATACATACGCTTTAACCATAAAATTACCAAAAAACTTTTGGTATTCTAGTCAATACAAATAAGAGTCACCGTACAATAAATTGTGGTTCAAAGTAAATCAATTTTAATAAAACAATTACATTATATAAAAAAATACAAAATCAAATGTATCAGACCCACATTAATTTTTATTGGAGATAAAGTTGATTGGCTTGTAGTCAAGGATTTTTGAATAAATATGACTTCAGATTTTAACAAAAACTGTTTTGACTTGTATTGATATCTTTGAAATTTTTCAGAGTGGACTATTCCAAATTCGAGAGCCAAAAAATACAATACTTCAATGCCCGGACTATTATTAATAGGGCTCATTCCTGACGAAATTTAGGAAACCCTACATCTTGTATCTTATGCTTTTCCAGAATGCAATTTTCCATTCAACTATATGAACCAAACCTAGTGTCAAGAAGCATTTTTCAGTATTAAAGTGTATAATAAATAAAACACATTTTAGCAGATTTCATAAAAATGTTTTTCATGGTTTGAAATGCTGGATACTCTATCTCCAATTTAATTTAAATCTGAGAATAAAAAATCTGTCCACACTATTTCTTGTTCAATTGGGGAAATCGCTTACACGATTCGGAGGTCGGAGAGGGCTTAAACCCTTCCCTGTCTCTATCTGTTGAAGAGATCAATAAACTGCATACTATTTTCTCAATGCATAATCAACAATACCTTTTGAATGTAGAGTAAGGGTGTCATAGAGGGGAATTATTGAATCTTCCTGCTTTATCAACAATGGTATTTCAGTACAGCCAAGGACAATGCCCTGTGCTCCAATTTTTTGCAGTCTGTTAATTATTTCCAGAAACCCTTTCTTGGAACTCTTCATGAATTTCCCTTTACATAGTTCATCAAAGATAATTTTATCTACATAATTCATATCTTCTAATCCCGGAACAATAACTTCTATATTGTATTCTGCTAATCTGTCTTTATAATAATCTAATTTCATTGTGGATTTAGTACCGAGTAATCCAACTTTTTTTAGATCATCTCTTTTTATTGCTGCACCAACACAGTCTGCAATATGGATCAACGGAATATTAGTTTTCTTAGAGATGTAATCAGCACAATTATGAAGGGCATTTGTACAAATAACTATAAAATCTGCGCCAGACTTCTCTAATGAATCAGCAGCATTATACAATAGTTTATTCATACTATCCCAGTCATCATTCTGAAAATTATTGACTACATCCTGGAAGTCAACATTAATCATAAACATTTCAGCACAATGAAAGTCACCCAATTTTTCATTAACCATTTGATTTATGATTTGATAGTATTCCTTGGATGATTCCCAACTTGTTCCCATTATCAGTCCGATTTTTTTCATAATTGTCCTTTAAACATAATTATTATTTATGATAGCTTGTCTAATTTTGCCATATTACCGTTGTCGGATTCTGAATGTGTCTCCCGACGGGGATCCATATGCATAGCCACCGCTGATGTCTTTTTCATGATAACAAAATCAACCTGTTCGTCAGGAGGAATGATCTTGACCGATTCCTTCTGTCGAAGCAGCAGGGTAGCAACGGCAAGGAGGCTTCCAGTTGTTATGTAATAAACAAAAAATCCAAGAGGGGTACCGGAAATGGTCATCAAAAGTGAGACGAGCATGGGGCCCATCACTGTACCCACCCCCATGCACAACAATAATGCCGAACTCACTTTAACCACATCCCGGGCCTTAAATATATCGTGGGCTCTGGCCACGGCCACCGGATAGATGCTGAATAATATTCCACCGAACACGGTGGTAATACAAAACAAGGCCGTGAGCGATTCAAAACCGATGAGGAATGCACAACCCGCCACGATGGTCAATGCAGCTCCCTGGCAGGGTAACATGAGGGAGCGGTCAAACCGATCGGACAAGATGCCAACTGGCCATTGAAACATTAGTCCACCCATAATTCCAAGAGTCATGAACCAGGATACCTGAGAAATATTTAATCCGATTTTATGTGCAAAAACTGATCCCATGGCATAAAATGCACTGTTGTTCAAACCAGTGATAAAACAGCCCAGCATGCCGATAGGTGCTTTTTTGTAAATTGTTTTCAAATTAATTTGTTCCGCCTCTGGCAGTGTGGGATGAATAACATGAGTCGTTGCTACCGGTATAATACTTAAAATGAGAAACACACCGGCAACAAGGAAAACCGTCTGTCCCAAAGCATCTCCTATGTTCAGAAGCTTTTGTCCCATACCAGCTCCTAGATAGGCCATGATCATATAAATTGAAAAAATTTTCCCCCTCACTTCGGGTTCGGCACACTCGCTAAACCAGCTCTCTATAACCATAAACAAACCCATGTTGGCCACACCACTGAAAAATCTGAATGCTGCCCACAACGGTGCTGAAACAACAAGACCGTGAATCAAAGTAACAGATGTAGTGACTGCTATAAATGCGCAATATGCCCTAATATGCCCAACACTGAGGATGATCCGCCTGCAGTAAAATGTCCCGACAATTAAACCGATGAAATAAGTAGTCATCACCAATCCGGTTATATGAGTAGATACGCCTTCAAAGGAAAGTCGCAGTCCAAGATAGGTATTTAGCATTCCGATACCCGTCATCATGAAAATAACGGCTGTATATAGGGCAATAAAGGGTTTAATTTTAGCAAACATAGTTTAGATCCTCTAATTCACTTTTAGGATAGGAAATTGCTAATTGTCAATCAAAATCGTTAAGCAAAAATTCTATTTGGGATAATTTTGTCCACGGTTTCTGTATTATCCACGATATTTTTTTAGTAGGATAAATCAATTTTCATTAATTGATTGAAGCAACTGTAAACCCCTTAATGTGTCTATATACAATCGCTGGAAGACATTAATAAAATGGGTTGACTCCTTTTGGAATTAGTGAATGCAATCACAACACTGTCGGGCAAGACTTGTCTCATTCGTCTGCTTCTATAATTTTTTCTGTCATTGTGAAGACTATTATTAAAAGCCCAAGGTTTTCAATATGATAATGAGACACAACATCTTGTGCCATTTTGAAATTTCATCCATCCCTTAAATAATCAACTTTTTATATGACATTTATTTCTGGCAATATTAGTGAGAAATTGCGAAAAATAAAATTTTGGACTTTTATTCAAAGCTTTACCATATTTGTTAACAAGGCGATGTACAAAATATGGTATTTCAAAGTAAATCGGGGATCGGCTTTTACCAATCCCCCTAAAATCTTATCTGTAAAGATTATCAATCCAATGAATTGCTTCAGTATCACTTACTTTTCCAAGGTACCTTTGTGTGGTTGCTAAGTTAGCATGTCTGAGAATTATTTTTGAAATAATCTCAATAGGAACCCTCAAATTGTCACAGGAAAGTTCATGTATTAGATCTGGCTTCTGATAGAAAGAAACTGAAACAGAAAGCATATTCAGAACCGTACCAGTAGTGTTCTCTTTTTGGGTTTTTAAATATCTGTCAAATCTTTATCAAGATTAGAAATGGTATCATTGATACTTTGGATGCTTTATTGCAGTTATGAGACTATGGAACAACGGGTAAGCATGCATCACAAATTATGGATTTCTGTTCTGGTAAAATGATAAGCAGAATTACAATGGTGGCATATAATTTCTAAGGGGAAAGTATCGTTTTCTATAATATCATTTTTATCTTCTGCCGAGAATGTTTTTAAATATCCCATCATTTTTTCTTTGGAACATCTGCAATAGAATTCAACTCGACTACTGCTTAAAAACCTGGGGGAAAGTAGTTTAAATTTATCATAGATTATCTCTTTCGGTGATAATCCTTCAGACAATAACTCCCCTAAAGATTCAATACGTTGAATTAATTTTTCTGCTTTGGCAACCTGATCAGGATTTGCTCCTGGCAGTGCTTGGAGAAATATTCCACCAGCTCCTTTTACAATTTCTTTTTCATCAAAAAAGACACTGAGTTTGAAGCCGGTTGGAATCTGTTCGGAAATTAAAAAATAATTTGCAAGATCTTTGGCAACACTCCCGTGCTCCAGGACGATCTGTCCAGAATATGGCGTTGGTGCATTTTCAAGATATTTTGTTATTGTTAAAAATCCTGCACCATAAAGCGTTGATAAACATTCTATCTGTTTGACATCATCTATTTCTATAGGGTTGGCTTTGAGGTATCCTCTGACTTCACCATATACATTGGTCTCTACATCCAACCCTTTTATGGGACCTGAACATTGAATATTCATACCAATTTTGTCATTTTTGTCTTTTAAGCTGGAACCCATAAGACTTACAGCAATGTAAGCCTGCCCTAGAATCAATGTTTCCAGAGGACCCAATTGATGATTTTCTCTCATTTGATTCACCATTCGTGTGGAATGGACAATAGCACCTTTTATGGTTTTATCAGCCAGCATGAATCGATAAATTTTGTCTTTTGCTGATGCTTTAAAATGCGCCTTTACATCTTTATTAAATATATCTTTTTTAATCATTATTCTAATTCACCAAACTTAAATTGTCGTAAAATCATTAGTGTTGTGGTAAGAAAATAGATCCAATATTTTAAATGTAAATAGCAAATATTCGTTTCTCACCATTTCCAACAATTTTATATAAATTGT
>JAUCGD010000862.1 GCA_030377945.1 Desulfobacterales bacterium HSG17
TTGTTACTGCTGAAGAAATTATTGATATTGTTAAAGATAAAGGTCCGGTTGAAGCTGCAAAATCAGTGGATGTTGTCACAACCGGAACATTTGCCCCCATGTGTTCATCTGGCGCTTTTATCAACTTTGGACATTCTGCTCCAGGTATCAAAGCCTCAAAAGTATGGCTCAATAATGTACCTGCCTATGGAGGAATAGCCGCTGTTGACTGTTACATAGGTGCAACAGAACCATGTGAAGATGATCCTTTAAACAAAGTGCATCCCGGGGAATTTAATTACGGCGGGGGCCATGTTATCGAAGACCTGATAGCAGGCAAAAAAGTGTTTCTCAAAGCAACAGCCTACGGAACAACCTGCTATCCCAAACGTACTCTGGACAAAAAGATTTCCTTAGAAACCCTGCCTTATGCAGTTTTATGCAATCCGAGAAATGCCTATCAGAATTATAATTGCGCAGTAAACCTTACTAATAAAACGGTTTATACTTATATGGGAGCATTAAAACCCAAGGCTGCCAATGCAAACTATTGTTCTGCCGGCCAGTTAAGCCCTTTGTTTAATGATCCTTATTATAAAACCATTGGCCTGGGAACAAGAATTTTTCTTGGTGGTGCTGTGGGATATGTCACCTGGCAGGGAAGCCAGCACAACCCTTCTGTGGAAAGGACAGATAAAGGAATACCCTTAAAACCCGCAGGGACCCTGTGTGTTATGGGAGATATGAAGCAAATGAGTACGGACTGGATAAGAGGATCCAGTCTTCAGGGATACGGATGTTCCATAAGTATCGGCCTTGGAATACCTATTCCTATATTAAATGAGGAAATGGCAGAATTTACAGCCATATCAGATGAGGATATATTTACCAATATTGTTGATTACGGCCATGATTATCCCAATGGAATTTCCAAAACCTATGGTAAGGTAAGTTATGCAGAACTAAAAAGCGGATTTATCAATCTGGATGGAAAAAAGGTTGCAACAGCTCCTCTTTCCAGCACTGTCAAAGCCAGGCAAATTGCAGAAATGTTAAAGGAATGGATTTATAAAAAAGACTTCCTGCTTGGAGAACCCCAGTTTACTTTGCCTGTATAATATTAAACCGCAGATGAACACAGATATACGCAATGTATTTTATCTGTGTTTATCTGCGGTATCTGCGGTTTAAAAAATAATTTATATAAATGTAGGTAAGAGATATACAGATGCACTA
>JAUCGD010000863.1 GCA_030377945.1 Desulfobacterales bacterium HSG17
TCTTTTATCGCCTTTAACGCTTCATCGCCGTCCATCTCTGGCATCGTAATATCCAGAAGAATTATATCCGGTTGAAAAGTCTTGGCTTTTTCAATTCCGTCCAAACCATTATAACTCACCACAAGCCTTTGTCAGAGCGGACGAGGTTTCGTAATTCAAATACCGATTGGTATAGATTTGTTATCTAAATTATTAAATTATGGAAAAAAGAAAGGTTAAGCTCAATTCGGTCGCCATTTATTGTCACCATAAGCCAGAAAAGGAAAAAGTAGAATCGGCTTTCTTGCGAGAACTTTTGCGGTTTTTTCATAAGCAAAAAGTAGGAAATGTTCGAGGCGATGTTCGGACCGTTTCTATGTTAAAAAATTCGATTCCGTTGATTGACGATGAAGAGTCTTATGATTTGAAAATTGGGATTGGAGGCGATGGAACTTTATTAAAGATGATGCGAACCTTGCAAAAAAATGATGGTTTGCTTTTGGGGGTTAACTTTGGGACCTTGGGGTTTTTATCTGAGTTAAATCCAGAAAATGCGATGTCTGGTATAAAAAAGATTTTTCGTGGAGAATTTACGGTTGACGAGCGAATGCTGATTAAAAATTTTGTATGGAGAGATAATGAACGAGGTCGCAGAGAAAAAGTATTTCGTTCTTATGGATTGAATGAAATGGTTTTTGGGCATGGTGGTTTGGCACGATTAACGAATTTTCATGTTAAAGTGAGTCGACGGGTGTTAACCACTTACCGTTCAGATGGATTAATCTTTTCTACTCCGACTGGTTCGACGGCCTACTCTCTTTCAGCAGGTGGACCGATTGTATATCCTGGATTAAAGACAATTTTAGCGACTCCCATAGCTCCTCATACATTAAATCATCGTCCGATTCTTTTACCGGCGGATAAAATTATTCATTTATCTTTTGATGGACGAGTTGACTCTATATCTATGACCATCGATGGGCAGATTCATTTTTCATTAAAACCCACAGATGAAGTTTCTATTCAGAAAGCGACTCGTACGGCGAATTTTATTCGTTTGAAGGAGTCCCATTATTTTCGTACCTTACGGGGGAAATTAGGGTGGGGAGTCTAAAATTATAGAGAATCGCTTAGTAAAAGAAAAAGTTGAAAATATTTTTTAATGAACTATAGTAACTTAATTAATATCTAATAGATTAAGTTTTAATATTAGTTTTACTTTTTCACTT
>JAUCGD010000864.1 GCA_030377945.1 Desulfobacterales bacterium HSG17
TCCCATAATTCCAGGCTGTCTCAGGGTAGTATCATCAATTCTGCATACTATCCTTACCGAGTCTATGGGCGGTACTGCCAGAATTCCCACATCCTTTCCTGCAACAAAAAAAATAATAACAAGAGCTTCTTTTTCTTCTTTAAAAACATCAACATGAGCTACCTCTCCTATATCAAATAACGGAACGCTTGCTTCCCTGGATTGATAAACCCTTTGTCCCCCAACAAATTCAATATCTGCGCATTTTACCTTTTCAATACGTTCCACAAGTTCCAAAGGAACGGCAAAATGCCCTGTTTCCGTATTTTTGAATAATAAAAAGGTTTGTTTTTCTTGGGTCTCTGTCAAATTTTTATCTTCATTTGTTTCTAATGAACGGTCAGGAACAGATATGGATGTAAGCTCTGCCATCTGGGCCAGGCTGCCCACATCAAGAATAAGTGCAACACGCCCGTTTCCCAGTATTGTGACTCCTGAATATCCCCGGCATTTTTTTAGATGCCGTCCCAGGGGTTTTATAACTATTTCTTCGGAATCATGAAGGTCGTCAACAATTATTCCGTATTTAATAACTCCTGTGGATACAATAACTATCTCTATACCTGTTTTTCTGTAAGTATCAGGTAATTCCAAATCCTTGGGTTTCATATCTAGAATTGATGAAAGTTTTACCAGGGGAATTAATTTATTTCTCAATCTGACAACCCTGGCTCCTCCGACAATATCAATTTTATCCTTAAACCGGGATGGCGGGACTCTCATAAGTTCAACAACATTTGCCTGGGGTATGGCATAGCGCTCTTTTCCTGAAGAGATAAGAAGGCTTTGAATTATTGCAAGGGTCAGGGGGAGTTTTATTCTTATGCTTGTACCTTTTTCAGGCTTTGAATTAATATCAATAAAACCTCCAAGTTTGTCCAGGTTTGTTTTTACCACATCCATTCCCACACCCCGGCCTGACATTTCCGTAACATTATCTTTTGTGGAAAGACCGGGAAGAAAAATCAGGTTAAGTTTTTCCCTGGCAGACATTACATAGGTCATTTCTTCTGTAACCAGACCTTTTTCCACAGCCTGACGGGCAATACGCTCACTGTCCATACCTTTTCCATCATCACTGATCTCAATATGAACCTGTCCTGCATCATGAAATGCCTTAAGGTTGATTTTTCCCACCGGTTTTTTCCCATGCATTATCCTCATAT
>JAUCGD010000865.1 GCA_030377945.1 Desulfobacterales bacterium HSG17
ATCTTTCCCCAATTGGGGAAACGCTGCCTCTTAATGAAGCTCAGATACGACCTTTGACAAATTTCGAACCTTTTGAGCAACGAAAAATTTGGCGTGAATTCCTGAAATCGGGTAATGACATGACTGCTCAACTTATTCGGAAATTTATTTCAGATTATTTGGGTAAGCAAAGACCGTTAGCAACTCCGAATCGGATAGAAATAATCAGTGAAAATTATCGGTCGGCAGTTATGAAGATGCTTAACCAAATCCGTGAAGCCCAAAGTGATGAATGGCAATTGACTTCGCTGGAAGCGGCTGCTTACTGGAACAATATTATGAAAGAGAGGATATTGTGGGGAAAAAAATAGAAATACCTGACAATTCGACATTAGCGCTTGATGACCGTTTTTTGAGTCTGCTTCATAAAAAAATAATGCACAAAAGAGGCGCTGCTAAACGCCAGGCCAAAAAGTATTATATTGATCAATATAAAAAAACCGGTGTGATACCAAGCCCCCTCATTTTGGCTGGAAAAGGTATAATGGAAGGACGCAGGTGCAGTGGACGAAAGCGTTCGCTCTCCCAAAAAGTGGAAAAACATTTCATAGAGATGGTGAAAGCATCGGCTGATCTGGATGATAACCGCTTTATCTTCGTTACTCAAAAGGCCAGAACCATCACAAATTATCATAAATGGCTTGAAGAAGATTTTGGATGGAAAATATCCCAGCATGCTTTACGTTCATGCGCAAAACGTGAAAATTTGAATATTTACCTGAAAAAACCGGATTTTGACGAAGATCAACAGGCAGATACCTATTTTAATCCAGAGCCGGTATTTGATTTGGTGCAGGTTGACGGCTGTAATTTTCATTATTTGAAAATCCGGGATGAAAACGGCCACTGGCGTAAACCTCAAGTTATCGAATTCTATGATACAGGCTCGCGCTATATGTTTGTCCTGGATGTATATTTTTCGGAAAGCAGTCTGAACTCCGTAGATCTTTTTACTCAATTTTTACTGAGTACGCCCTTCCCGAATAAGAAAATCAGGATTCGACCGGATAATGCCAAAGGCTTTCTCAATTTAAAACGTCCGATCCGGGAATTAAATCTCAAATATTCGATCCCGGAAAAATTTTATATGGAACCGGATTTTTCGAGAGTAAATGCGCCCAAAGACAAAGTTCACCTGGAATCTTCTCACCGTCATCTCCATAAC
>JAUCGD010000866.1 GCA_030377945.1 Desulfobacterales bacterium HSG17
GCCCTTTTGGGAAATATGTTAAGCTCACATTGTATATTATTTCAAAAGCCTTAGAAACAATTAGTAAGAAAAAAATACTGATTGGACCATCACTGGAAATCATGGCAATTAAAAGATAATTGATGGAGGATAAATATGTTAACTATTACAAGGCAGGTGTTAGAGAAAAATATACAAAGATATATCAGTTCTGAGTGGAAAAATTTCCGGCAAATCAATGAGAAAGGCTTTGATTAATGAAAAAGGATACAATGATAAAGAGCTCCCCACAGCGAAAACCATAGGCAACATATTAAATCGTTTAGGTTCTAATCTGAGCCGGTCGGAGTTTTAACCACAAAGTCATCATCTGCACTGCAAGAACAGCAGTAACAAGTCGGGGGATCCATAACCAGAATGCACTCAATCCCAAGGGTAGAAAAAGGGCTGGATCTTCAATCATGGCATGATTAATACCAATGGAAAGGTGCAGCTTTGCAAGTTCTTCTTCCAGATATTCATTTTCTTTTGCTTCCTCAACAATAACTGCTGCACCATATGAAATACCAAACAGAGTGGCTGCAAGCCACAACATGCCCACCTGCCTGTCAAGACCCATAAACTTAAGCAGAGGATTGATTAACTTGATAATCTTGGGGATAAAATCAAAGCCTTTCATTATTTCAATAATCACCATCAGAACCATGATTATGGCAAAAATTTTTATGCAGAGATAAAAGGTTTCTATTCCCCATGATTTCAACACCGGCATTAAAGCTAAAGAGCCTGAAACAACATCATGTCCAATAACATGACCGGCAGTTTCCGGGATAAGTATTTGTGCTGAAACTGCCACAGTAATAACAGAAGCTATCAGACGAAAAATTGTTGCTTTCATGAAATTGCAGCCTGATTTGCTCTGGATAATTCCTTCCTGGATCATATTATGGGAAATAAGGAGAAAAATGGCTACAAGAGTCATCTGCTCCACAGTCATTGGCAGCACTGTCATAGCTGCAACAGCACCGTAAATTCCCGTAAGAAGTCCCACAATAAGAGGCAATGCTGCAACAGACGGAAGGCTGAGCAGTCCCATGACAGGTTCCAGGATAAAATCAATTTTATTTAACCAGCCGTTGTAATCTATGAGCATTGTAAAAAAGGATATGGGAATTAAAATTTTAAGAATCCAGATATATCCTGACAGACCTTTTTTTGTGCCCTG
>JAUCGD010000867.1 GCA_030377945.1 Desulfobacterales bacterium HSG17
ACCTTTTCCCACTTTAAACAAAGGAGGCTGGGCAATATAGAGATAACCGTTTTCAATGACTTCTTTCATATGTCTGTAAAAAAATGTCAAAATCAGGGTTCTGATATGCGATCCGTCAACATCAGCATCAGTCATTATAACAACCTTATGATAACGAATCTTGTCTATATCATATTCTTCACTGCCCACGCCTGTTCCCAGGGCTGTTATAATATTTTTTATCTCGTCACTGCGTAAAATTTTATCAAACCTGGCTTTTTCAACATTTAATATCTTACCTTTAAGAGGGAGAATTGCCTGAAACCTTCTGTCTCTTCCCTGTTTTGCACTGCCCCCTGCACTGTCACCCTCTACAAGAAAAATCTCTCTTGCAGCAGGGTCAGCATACTGACATTCGGCAAGCTTGCCAGGAAGGGTTGAATCAATTAAAGCTCCCTTGCTCCTTGCAAGATCCCTGGCACGTTTAGCTGCATCCCTGGCCCTGGCTGCATCCACAGCTTTGGCTATGATCTTTTTTGCTACAACAGGGTTTTCTTCAAGAAAAATACCCAGTTTTTCATTCATCAGGGATTCAACAAGCCCTTTGACCTCACTGTTTCCAAGCTTTGTTTTGGTCTGGCCTTCAAACTGCGGTTCTTTTATTCGGACACTGACAATGGCAGTAAGCCCCTCTCTTACATCATCTCCGCCTATCTTTGCCTGGAGATTTTTGGGCAGGTTATCGCTTGAAGCATACTGGTTCAGGCTTCTTGTCAGACCACCCTTAAAACCCACAAGATGAAACCCCCCTTCAACAGTATTGATGTTGTTTGCAAAGGAGAGCATTTTCTCTTTAAAGGTATCATTGTATTGTATGGCTACTTCAATTTGAACCTCGTTTTTTTCTCCCTGTATAAAAATAGGCTCATGTAAAGGAGTATGTCTCCGGTTAAGATATTCAACAAATGATGACAGGCCCCCTTCATAAAAGAAATTATCCTTTTGATCCGAGCGTTCATCTTCAATAATGATCCTGACACCCTTATTTAAAAAAGCAAGTTCTCTTAATCTGCGCACAAGGATATCATATTTAAAATCATCTGAATTCATAATCCCTGTATCAGGGGTAAAATGAATCCTGGTTCCTCTTTTTTCAGTGCTGCCTGTATTTTCCAGTTCCCTGGTTTTTATTCCTTTTTCAAAGGTTTGATAATATATCTTT
>JAUCGD010000868.1 GCA_030377945.1 Desulfobacterales bacterium HSG17
GCTTCTGAAAAAGAAATTAAAGTCGGGTTTATTTATGTTTCCCCTGTGGGAGATGCAGGGTGGTCTTATGCTCACAATGAAGGATGCAAGGCCATAGATAAAATTGAAGGCGTAAAAACATCGTATGTGGAAGCTGTTGCAGAAGGCCCTGATTCCGAAAGAGTTATCCTGAATATGGCCAGGAAAAATTTTGACCTGATTTTTGCAACAAGCTTTGGATATATGGACTCAATGCTCAAGGTGGCTAATAAATTTCCCAAAGCAACTTTTATGCACTGTTCCGGGTTTAAATCTGCGCCCAATATGGGAAATTATTTCGGCCGAATGTATCAGGCCAGGTATCTTTCAGGTATTGTAGCAGGAGCCATGACCAAAACCAAAATCCTGGGATATGTGGCAGCCTTTCCCATTCCTGAAGTAATTCGAGGTATAAATGCCTTTACCCTTGGAGCACAGTCTGTTAATCCTGATGTTAAGGTCAGGGTTGTGTGGACAAAAACCTGGTATGATCCAGCAACAGAAAAAGAAGCAGCAAAAAGCCTTCTGGATGTTAATGCAGATGTTATTGCCCAGCATCAGGATTCTCCTGGACCCCAGGAAGCTGCACAGGAAAAAGGAGTTTACTCAATTGGTTATAATTCTGATATGACAGCCTTTGCTCCAAAAGCCCACCTTGTTGCACCAATATGGAACTGGACACCCTTTTATACGGAAATGGTTGACCAGGTACGCAAAGGAACATGGAAATCCAATGCTTACTGGTACGGTATTGAAAAAGGCATTGTTGATCTCAGCCCAATGAGCAGTATGGTTCCTGAAAAAACACAAGCCCTGGTCACTGCAAAAAAAGCAGATATTGCTGCCGGAACCTTTGTGCCGTTTACAGGCCCTGTCAAAGATCAGGCCGGACAGATTCGCGTACCTGAAGGTAAGACAGCAACAGATCAGGAACTGCTGGGTATGGACTGGTTTGTTGAAGGTGTTGTAGGAACCACAAAATAGATGCCAAAAAAAAAATAATAGAATAATGAAAAATCTGAGGGTCATAAAAAGACAGGAACCCCTGGGATGGAGTTCCTGTTTTGTCTTTATAGGAGCTGTTGCCCTTTCTCTGGGAATAAGCTCTCTTATGCTTGCGTTTCAGGGCAAACCTCCCCTGCAAGGCATGATTATCCTGTTCCAGGGAGCTTTCGGGTCCCAA
>JAUCGD010000869.1 GCA_030377945.1 Desulfobacterales bacterium HSG17
CCTTGATATTTCCAAGCTTTTTTTCTCTCCAGAATTGATCAGGATGAACTTCACCATCCCAGGAAATACATCCAATACCGAGACCTGAACTATTGCCCTCATTCATTTCAAGAAGTTCAAGAACTTCCGCAGCCCTGTCAGGATTTTCATCAAGAAGTCTTTTATACACATAGGGACCATCTGCATGGTTATCAACGGTGAGAACTTCTTTGGGCAGGTTCCTGTCATGGAGATCTTTGGTTCTGTCCATGATTAGATCAAGAACTTTTCTAGTCTCTTCATGGGTGAGGTCTTCCTTGGCAATTTCAGAGCCCCTGCCGGAATATACAAGATGATAAAAACATGCCCTTGGAATATTTTTTTGCTCAAGCAGATCAAAAATTCCAGGAATATCATTTACATTTCTTTTATTTATGGTAAAGCGCAGTCCAACTTTAATACCGGCTTTCTGGCAGTGTTCAATAGCTTTCATGGCTTTTTTATATGAACCATTAACCCCCCGGAACTTATCATGGGTCTCTTCAAGACCATCAAGACTTATACCTACATAGGAAAGCCCAATCGCTTTTAAAGCTTTGGCTTTTTCTTCTGTAATCAGAGTCCCGTTTGTGGAAATTACAGCTCTCATGCCTTTACTGACTGCATATTGTGCATATTCAACAAGTCTTGGATGCACAAGAGGTTCACCACCGGAGAACAAAAGGACAGGAACACCAAAATCGGCAAGATCATCTATCATGGCAAGGCTCTGTTCATGGGTCAATTCATTGTCATAGTCAATATCTTCAGACTGGGCATAACAGTGAACACATTTCAGGTTACAGCGTCTTGTCATATTCCAGACAACCACAGGTTTTTTGTCTTTTGAAAATTGCAGAAGATGGGAAGGCATCTGACCTGAATGTCTTTCATATCGTAATGCATCTGACGGTTCAACAGTTGCGCAGTATAGTTTTGAAATTCCAATCATTTAATTTTTTTCCTGATAAGATTGTTAAGATAAGTTTCATGATCTGTTAAAGCAGCTTTCGATATGAAAAATCTGTGTTGCCCTGTTTTCTCACGAATAAGATTAAAGCCATCATAAAAATTTTCATATATTTTTGATAATATTTCATCGTTTGTTGCCTGGTGATTAATAAATTGCTCTATTAAAAAATCAATGGCATCTTCTTCAAAAATAATATTTAAATCATAGG
>JAUCGD010000870.1 GCA_030377945.1 Desulfobacterales bacterium HSG17
CGAAAAAATATAACCCGGAAAACTATGATCCCGGTAAATTTACTATTCTTGTTACAGGTGGAAGCCAGGGTGCTGCAAGTATCAACAACGCATTCATGGATGCTCTTGAATTAATGAATCCAGCAAATCATATTTCTGATCAATTCAACATTATCCACCAGACTGGAGTTAATGATGAAGCTGATGTCAAAAAAAGATATAAAAATCTTAAGATCAATGCTACAGCCAGGGCATTTTTCCATGATATGCCAAAACTCCAGGACGTAGCTGAACTTGTCATTACCAGAGCAGGGGCTGGAATTATCTCGGAACTCACTATTAAAGGGCTTCCAGCAATTTTAATTCCTTTTCCCCATGCTGCTGACGATCACCAGACCTTTAATGCAAAAGCCCTTGAAGAACAGGGTGCAGCAGTAATGATTCAGGACAAAAACCTTACTGGAGATACTTTAAAAGCAGGCATGGAAAATTTAATTTTTGACAAAGAGAAACTTAAAAGCATGAGCACGACTTTAAAAAGCCTTGCCATGCCTGATGCTGATGTAAAAATTGCCTCATATATTTTAAAAACAGTGACTATAAATAAAGGTTAATATGTATCAAAAAAATTATCATATCCATTTCGTAGGTATAGGCGGCATAGGCATGAGCGGTATTGCAGAGCTTCTTATAAACCTTGGATATAAAATATCAGGTTCAGATCTTAAATTGTCGCACATTACAAAGCGCCTTGAAAAAAAAGGAGGTATTATCTTTCAGGGACATGCAAAAGAACAGGTAAGCAGTGCCAATGTTGTGGTTACATCAACTGCTATTGCAAAAGAGAATCCCGAAGTCATTCAGGCAAAAGCTTTGTCCATTCCCATTATTCCAAGAGCAGAAATGCTGGCAGAATTGATGCGCATTAAGTACTCCATTGCAGTATCAGGAGCCCATGGCAAGACATCAACTACTTCCATGATTTCCCAGATTCTAAATACAGCAGGACTTGATCCCACAGTAGTCATAGGAGGTCTTCTTAAAGGACTTGATACCAATGCTCTCCATGGCAAAGGTGATTTTATTGTTGCAGAAGCAGACGAGAGTGACGGCTCTTTTTTAAAATACAGCCCTGCCATTGCAGCTGTTACCAATATTGATCTTGAGCACCTGGATTTTTATAAAGATATAGAAGATATTAAAGATAAATTTGTCCAGT
>JAUCGD010000113.1 GCA_030377945.1 Desulfobacterales bacterium HSG17
AGGGGACGGTAGAAGCTACGAATATCCACATCCCCTACAACCTCAGCAGCGAGACGGCGTTCTGCGGTATCCGGTGAACGAACCAGTCCAATCAAAACCTCCCCCCCCGCCATTATGCCCTCAATGCCGCCGCTCTTCAAAAACCCGACGATGGCACCTTTTTGAATCAAGGTCTCGGGATGATGAAGAAAAGAAGAGAGTTCTTCGAAAAGAAACGGTTCACTGATCGCACAAAGCGTTTCCACAGCCTTGCCCCTCACACCACTATCCTCATCACTGGCAAGCATTTCACGGACCTTATGGACCGCTTTGGTGATATTGTGCCGTTCCGCTGTAATGAGCGCCTGCCGCCGTACTATGGCATCGGGGTAATCGAAAAGTTTAATCAGCAAAGAGGTCAGCGCATCCGGTCGGAATTCTTCCAGAAGATGAAGTGAATATAGTACTTCCGCCGGATGGGAACTGGTTAGGCCTTTTTTCAATATGCCCAGAGATTCGCCATCTTCGATATTCAGAGTGGATGCTGTTATATACCGTTTTGTCAATGCATTTCCAAGAACGCTCCCATACTCCCGGCCCAGGAAAAAGCCTGCCCACAGCCACAATGCCAGAACCGGGAACATGATGTAGGTTACGTGCACCGCTGTAAGGGGAAATATTAAATTGATACAGATGAGCGCAAGCCCTGCAATACCTGATGCCGCCGGTTCGATGACACCCTCCACCTTGGCCTGGACGCCATGACGAATCATGGGAGACAGCGGCTGATAGAGCGTAAGGATGGCGGGTTCATCAACAGAGGGCCGCACGACCTCATCGAAGAGCTTGATCATCATAATAACCCAAAAAAATAGACCAACACCCTGGGGAACAAGATCAACTGCCACTGCCGCCAGAATACCGAAAGTCATGACAACGGGTGTAGCAATCAGGCCTCCTCTTACTCCCAGGCGGGTCAAAACTTTTCCAGAGATAAACATCCGCACCACGAGGCTGGATATATAGACGGCGGCCCAGAACATCCCGAAGAAACCGGCAAGTTGATCTTCTCCGGAGTAGCGGGTTTCAGTACGGTCATAAAAAGCGTAATCAATGAAATACTGCGAAAAAATTGAAATGACAGAAACCAGCATGAGTAGGAAAAAATATCGCTCTCTGAATATTTTCAGACCCGTCGTCCCCTCTTGTTCATCTTCATCATCGTCCTCGTCTGACACCTTCTCAGGGAAGGCGTGAATGATATAGCGTAGCACCCCGAAGCCAAGAATCATCCAGACAACGGTAAACCACAACAGGTTCGGCGTTCCCGTAATATGGACGATATATTTGATGAGAATACCCCCAGCAATACCTCCCAGCACCTCTCCGGAACTTATAAACCCGAAAAGACGCTTGCCCTGTCTCAAATCGAAGATTCGTTCGCATAGTCCCCAGAATTGGAGGGCAAGAAAAACACCCAGCACATCAATCCACATAAATATGATGAAAGCGGGCCATGGTGCATCCGTGAGAGAGAGGATGATCCGTAAGAGAAACACGAAGAACGCAAGGCTGAGAATGGTGATTTGAAAGAGCGCCGCAGGAGAAAGCTTTTCTTCCAGCCGGGAATAGATGAGCCCGAGAAGGGTCGTTACGATAGCCCCGGCCACATAGGCATAGGGAATCATTCCAATATTGAATTTCGCAAGAAAGAGAGCACTCGCCGTGCTTTCTATAAAGACAATGGTCAGGCCGAAAAAAAATGAATGAAAAAGGAGTAAAAATGTCGGGGCGGTTTCATTCCGGCGGATGTCCAGATTTCTGAGTATGGCTTGTATCATAAGAACATTCCTGGATGCATGGCCGGTCAGCACCAATCGGTTTTCCGCCCATTCTATGCGCTTGTCTTTGTCGAAGACCCCCTTGAACAATGCAACCGTATCGCTCCGGCGGCAGCATAACATAGCACAACCCACCCGTTTCACCAATATTTTTAACCGTTCACCCCCTTTAATAAACACTTCGCACAACGCTCCTCGTACGACAAGTACCGCGTATTCGGCCAGTGTGGGAATTTGTCCTGTACCCACATGTATATCGGTAGGTAATATATTTTCGAAGTTTGTTTATTCGCTTGACAGGTTCATGATTTAGGTATTTATAAACATCAATCGGCGATGATATTTTATGGACAGGGATATTCTATACAGCATTCTGATCTTTTACAGGAACGGTGGCTGATTTGAGACGAAAATTTATATCAGACCAAGAGTGGTTTTTTGAAGATACCTTCAGGTTGGGCGAACCGACATCCTCGGCATTCGGCCTTCTCCCTCTCAATAACGTATACGCGGGAAAAAGCCCTTTTCAGGACATTGAAATATTCGATACAGAAGAATACGGAAGAGTTTTGGTTCTGGATGGAATCATACAGCTTTCGACAAAATACGAATTTGTCTATCATGAAATGCTCACCCATCCTGCGGCCCTATGCCACGGGAACCCCAAAAGAGTACTTATCGTGGGGGGCGGTGACGGCGGTTCTCTACGGGAGGTGCTCAAATATCCCGTCAAGGAAGTCGTGCTCATTGATATCGATCCGAAAGTGATCGATGTATCGAAACAGTATTTATCCTCTGTCTCAACAGGCGCCTTTGGAAGCAACAAGCTGACCATCATTAATGACGACGCCTTTACCCGGATCGCAGAGTACCGGAACGACTTTGATCTGATCATCAGTGACTGCACCGATGCTTACGGACCCTCGGAGAGTCTATGGGGACAAAAATTCTTCGGGCTTGTCCTCAATGCTCTGAAGAACGACGGTGTAGCCTCTTTCCAGACCGGTTTCTTCAAGGAGAAGTTCGCAAGGGATGCGGGCAGGGCGATCAGGGATATTTTTCCCTTCACATCGCTGCATCGTGCTTATGTAGCCTGCTTCCCTTTTGATGAATGCACCTTTGTCGTCGCCTCCCAAAGCATCGACTGTGAATCTGTCAGTTCGGATACTCTCGTGGATCGATATGCGCGGTATCAGCTTGAAAACGACTATTACTCGCCGAGCATTCATAAAGCATCGGCAGTGCTACCGAGGTATTTATATGAAAAATAAAGCTGTTTGGTTTCGGGAATCTACGGTTCCGGGAAAACGTTATGGTAAAATCGAACATGCCTTTTTTATAGAAAAAACCCTTCTTCAGAATACTTCCCCTTTTCAGGATATCCTGGTCTTTGAGAGCGATGTTTATGGCAAAATGCTCGTCCTTGACCAGATCGTGCAGTTTTCGGAAAGCGATGAGTTCATATACCACGAAATGTTGACCCACCCGATTTTACTCTCGCACGCGGCACCGAAAACGATCCTCATCATCGGCGGCGGCGACGGGGGAACGTTGCGGGAGTGTCTGCGGCATGATCCTGAGGAAGTCATCCTCGTCGATATCGACAAGGAAGTCATTGATATATCAAAAGAATATTTCCCGGATATTTCGCAAGGGGCATTTGACGACACCCGCGTCACGATACACCACGAAAACGGCAAGGATTTCATAACCGGCTACAAGGATTACTTTGATCTCATTATCGTTGATTGCGGTGACCCCATGGGGCCCTCCCTCGTCCTCTTTGAATCCATGTTTTACACTGATGTCTTCAATGCATTGAAGAAGGACGGCATGGCTGCCTTTCAAATCGGGTCATTCCTGGACAGGTCGTTCATAATGGAGACCTATGCCACCCTGGCAAATCTATTTCTCTCGGTTTCTCCATTTCGTCTTACGATGCCCTCATATCACTGCGGTGAGTACTGCTTTATGGGCGCTTCAAAAAAGATTGATCTGCACAGGGTAACAGAAAGGCAACTCACAGAGAAATTTGAATCCTTACAATCGCGGCACTTATTTCGCTACTATTCGCCCCGTATCCACAAGGCAGCACAAACAATTCCAGCATACCTGAATCCAATTTGAATATTGCAATATTAGGAACAGGAAGAATCGCACAGGCCCTTCGCTTCTATTATACCCAGAATAGTATATTCCCACCGGTTGTGACGATCCTGGAGGGTGAAAACGACATCGCCCGGGCCGATCTTGTGATCGGAACCCTTCCGGGAGGATTGGGAGAAAATAGCCTCCAAGCAGCCCTGACCTATAAAAAAGATCTCATTGATCTGGCTGATATGGATGTGGACTATTATCTGAAACAAAAGAGGGATATCGCTGCAGCTGGGATACTCGTCATACCTGCCTGCGGTTTCTGTCCCGGTCTCGTAAATTTCATTATCGGGAATGAAGCCGCCCGTTCTCCGAATCTTGGAGCAGTGGACGTTTCCGCAGGAAGCCTCTCGACGAAAAAGAATTTTTTTCCTTTTTTGTGGTGTTTTGAAGATATGATGTTGGAATTTCTCGGACCGTCGGTACAAATCATTGAGAGGCAAAGACGAGAGTATCCTCCCTTTGCGGGATACCGGGAAGAATCGATTTATGGGATCCCGTCGGAAAGCTATCTCTCCCAGAGCGGCTTTGAAAATCTTGCCGATCACTTGAATGCCGACCGGTTTACTTATCGCAACATTCGCCCCCTTGGTTTCAAATATTTCTTTCGCTATTTGCATAACCATGGCTTCCTCAAAGAAGCTCACATTCAGCGGACAAAAGAAATAATGGAAGAGCGATTTGAGGACAACATGTCCATTGCGGAGATCGCCCTGTCCTCTGACAACAGGCTCCAAAATTGGCGGATTAAGAGTTTTTCCCATAAAAAAGAACCACTGAACTCGATGCAAAAGATCACCGCCCTTTTTCCCATTGCCATGATCCACCTTCTGGTTGGGAGCAAAATCCGGAACAAAGGATTGCTTTTCTGTGAAGAGATCGGCTTGAACAACGAGGTGTTCAACGAAACCATTGAATTTCTTAGGAAAAAGGGTGTCTCCATCAGTCGCATAAGTGCAGACAGGTAGCGTCGGCACACGAATGGTCCTTATTATAGCAAATGACAAAAGTATGTTCCGATAGAGATTTAAGGTGTATGACTATTAAGCCTGATCATACATACGACGGAATTAATTGTTATGCCAACTGCTACAAAGGCGATTGTCATGCAATGAAGTATTCAATCGGCGCCATAATATAACAATCGGTATAACTTACCATCATTTTTTTTGGGCGCAGAAATAAACGGTATCCCTGAAAAAATGGTTCATGGAAAAGGGCACATCTCTGTATTCGAATCCGGTTTCCGCAAATAAGCGCTTAAAATTGGCTTTGGTGAAAAAATGAAGATGCTCAGGTGGTGAGAAACCCCGCCAGGATTTTCCCTTTGCATACCGACCGACACCTTCCACATTGGGGATGGAAAGCAGTAAATATCCGCCCGGCACCAACAAATCAGCAGCATACATCAGGGCTTTGCGGGGCTCTAAAGCATGTTCCAGGTAGCTCCACATGGTCACGGCATTAAAAGGGCCGCCCTGATAATCCAGAAAATCACCCTGAAATAATTCCACACCCAGCTCTTTTTGGGCATATTGCACGGCTGCCTCGGAAAATTCACAACCGATGGAATCAAAATGATGGGATGCCTGTTTTACGAAAAATCCGGGGCCGCTACCCACATCCAGGACCTTGCCGGTTAAAAGAAAGCGGGTTAACAAGCCCAGCTTGCGATTCGCTTTTTTTAAATGATGGTCCCTTTCTTCAAAAACATTATGGTGATATCCGACTTCATTCTTACCCTCAAAATAAGCCGCCGCATAAAAATCCCCCAACTCTGCCAGGGTGGGGGGATTGGCCACATAGATATGGCCGTCATGACGGCAGCGCACAATTTGATACCCGTTTTTTTCAAAAAGCAGATCAACTTCCGTTTTCCCACAGACCAGGCATTCCTTCATCATACATTCTCTTTCGATATACTATTTCTAAACAGATGGTCGCATACTTTCATACAATGCTATTCCGACACTAGTGGATAGATTCAAACTGCGAATATCATTATTGATCGGGATGCGAAACAATAAATCTGCATATTCATTCATCAATTCTGCGGGCAAGCCCTTGGTTTCGGCACCAAAAACCAGGAAAAGGCGGACCTGAGCTGCCGGGAGTTCCCACAACGATTGTTTCCCGTTTTTGGAAAAAAAACACAATTCCCGGCGATCAACCGAAAAGGCTTCACAAAAGGTTTCAAATCTCGGCCACAGGGAAAGCTTCACTTTCGGCCAGTAATCCAACCCCGCCCGTTTGACCTGTTTCTCCGAAAGGGAAAACCCCAGGGGTTCAATCAAATGCAGATGAGAGCCGGTACCCACACATGTTCGACCGATATTGCCGGTGTTCCAGTGAATTTCAGGGTTCATGAGGACGACATGTCTTTCCATGGGCACTTCCTTTACTGGTGGCGCCTTGATAAATAATTAGGCCTTGTATATGAATATTTTACAATACCTTCGAGCACCAATGTTTCGACTTTTAAATATCCATCAAGTCGAGTCAATTTACAAATGGGTAGATACTAAATCGGATATTCAACATTTCGTCAATATGGATAAAATCGTAAAAAGGAAATAAAATGATCATCGACGCCCATACCCATATTTTTCCACCAACTCTCATCCAGAATCGGGGTGCCCTGTGTAGGGATGAAGATGCCTTTGCCGTATTATATCAAGACCCTAAATCGAAAATGGTAACCGCCGAAAATCTGATTCAAATGATGAATGAACAGGGTGTTGATCGCGCCGTTGTCTTTGGCTTCCCTTGGCAGGACGAAAATCGCTTTCGCACAAACAATGATTATATCATAAATGCTGTCCAAAAGTACCCGGATCAATTGATTGGCCTGGCCTGTTTTGATCTTTTCCATCCAAATGCCGGGCATGAAACAGAGCGATGCTTAGACAGCGGGCTTAAAGGGGTTGGGGAACTGGCCTGTTACCAGTCAGGCCTTTCTGAAATTGCCCTGACTCACTTAGAACCCATTATGGAACAATGCCGGACCCGTGATCTACCGGTGCTGATCCATGTCAATGAATCCATCGGTCATCAATATCCGGGAAAAGCACCCATCACCCTGGAGGAAATCTGGCGGCTGATATTGCGCTTTCCAGACAACAAACTCATTTTAGCTCATTGGGGGGCCGGTATTTTTTTCTTTGCCGCCATGAAAAAACAAGTCAAGGCCGCCCTTACGAACGTATGGCTTGATACGGCAGCCTCTCCTTATCTCTATGATCCCATCGTATACGACATCGCCAAACAAACCATCAGCCTCGAAAAAGTCCTCTTCGGCAGTGATTTCCCACTCCTCCTGCCATCACGCTATAAAAAAGAGTTTTCCTCAACCTGTTTATCTTCGGACGAGCAAAAGGCTGTTTTGGGGAATAATGCCGCCTCGTTGTTCGGAATAAATTAATTCACAGTGAAAAGGGGCTTTTTCTACGGAGACTCAATAATGCCTGACCATGATCCATTGGTACGGATTGATAAATATCCGAACTATCATCGATATGCTCCAGCACTTGCATTACCGTAGTCCTAACGTTGGTTTTCAGCGGCCGCGGGTTCTTGCGATCCGCTGAAAAAGCTATATTATGTGGCCCGTCTGATTTACTCCCCACAGTTTTTAATTTAATTAATTTCCGGTAATCGCTTTCGCAAGATTCTCAGCAAGCTCTTCACCATTAGCTCCAATTTCATCAGGTGTTGAGCAAAATGGTAGAATATGGTTTCCTTTTGATACTAGCTTGCCATATTCACAAAAACCGTTAAATATATTCTGTATAGCGTCACAATTGCCTTCAATGGGACCCATGCAAGTAACAAGCAATGCTGACTTATCACTAATAAGAGTCGCATGCTCAGATGTACCATAGCCTGTGACAAGACAAAAATGTCTATCGATAAGGGGCTTTATTTGAGAAGTAAAACTCCAACAATATAATGGGGTGGCATACAAAATCGCATCGGCCTGGATTAATTTATCAAATATGATCAACGCATCATCTTTTTTTACGCATCCTGGTTCATCTTTTTTTCCTGGCACTTATAACAACCAAGGCAGCCACCTATCTTATACTTGCTGATGTTAATAATTTCTATTTCATGATTCGCTTTAACTTTATCTTCAAACATTGAGAGCACTTTTGCTGTGTTCCCTTATTTTCTTGGACTTCCCAAAATTGCGATGATTTTTAAGTAAACAGTACAACCGATTAAAAACAGTACCACATCAGCAGGTCAATGCCGTATTTAGTACAATCTGAAATCGGCTCTTTCATTATTTTTTTTATCAGTGTGTTATGAAATATCTCGTGACGGATTCCCCCTAAATGTTTAAGGGAAGCCATTTATGGACGGAAACGTCTAAACTTGTTCATCCAGCTTCTGGAGCAGCTCCTGGGGTTTGATAGGCTTTGAAATGTAATCGTTCATGCCCGCTTCAATGCAGCGTTCGCGGTCCCCTTTCATGGCATGGGCAGTCATGGCGATGATATGGATGTTATGATCCATCACGTCCGAGACCGGGTCACGAATCACCCGCGTGGCGGCCATACCATCCATCTCGGGCATCTGTACATCCATCAACACGACATCGTACTCTTTTTGCGAAAGGGCTTCCACCGCCTTTTTTCCACTGTCTACGACATCAGCATTAAACCCGAATTTCTGTAAGAGCTTGGTTGCCAGCTTCTGGTTGACCAGGTTGTCTTCGGCCAGCAAAATCCGCAGTTTCCTCCGGCTCTCCTCAGACAAGGAATGTTTGGTGATCAATGATGTTTTGGCTTTGGTCCGATGATTCGATAATTTTGTCCCAAAGGCTCGACACAGACAATCAAACAACTGGGATTGCTTGACCGGCTTGGTCAAATACGCCGTAAAACCGATTTCCTGCACCCGAACAGCATCTCCCCGCATGCCCCGATAAGTAATCATGATCAATACCGTTTCGGCCAAATTTTTATCGGCTTTAATTTTTATGCCCAGTTCTTCAGCATCCAACATTGGCGGCATGTGGTTCATGATAACCATTTCAAAGGGGTGTTTGCTTTGATGGGCAGAAACAAGCAGGGCAAACCCTGATTGTGCATCATCAGCCACTTCAAATACAACTTGCCACAGTTTTAGATAATTTTTTAGAACATCACGATTGGTGGGATTGGGGTCAATCACCAGAATTCGTTTGCCCTTGATTTCAGAAACAGCCGTATCCTCTGGTTTTTCAGAGGCCTGTTTTCCAAAAACAGCCGTAAACCAGAAAGTGCTGCCCTTGCCTTCTTCACTCTCCACCCCAATTTGACCGCCCATGAGTCCTGCCAATTGTTTTGAAATGGCCAACCCGAGGCCGGTGCCGCCGTATTTACGAGTGGTGGATGTATCCACTTGGGAGAAGGTTTTAAAAAGCCGAGCCTGCCCCTCCTTGGGTATACCGATACCGGTATCCCGGATGGAAAACTTGATGGTGGTCTTATCATCGGTCTCTGAAATCAGATGGGTCAAAATAGAAACTTCACCTTTGTCCGTAAACTTTAAGGAATTTCCGGCCAGATTCACTAAAATCTGCCGCAGCCGCCCCGGATCACCGATCAGGTGGGGCCGGATATCAAAATGAACCAGACAGGTGAACTCGATCCCCTTTTCATGGGCCTTTAAGGCCAACAACTCGGAAACA
>JAUCGD010000871.1 GCA_030377945.1 Desulfobacterales bacterium HSG17
TATATTTGATCCTTTTTTTACAAAAACACCCAAGGGCTCAGGACTCGGCCTGTCAATAACCCATACAATTATAGAAGAGCACAAGGGAAAAATACTGGTGGACAGCAAGCTGGGCAGAGGTGCATGTTTTAAGATATTTTTCCCTTTAAATGAGGATGAAAATGCAGAAAATCCTGGTAGTTGATGATGAATCCATAATTCGTGAAAACCTGGAGAGGATTTTAAAAGAAGAAAAGTATTCTGTAAGCTCTGTGGATAATGGTACTGATGCACTTGCTATCCTGGAAACCACAGATATGGATGTTGTTCTCCTTGATTTAAATCTTCCTGATTTAAGCGGACTGGATGTTCTCAGAAAAGCAAAGGTGCTTGATCCTGAACTCATGGTCATAGTCATTACAGGATATGCTTCTGTGGATTCTGCTGTTGAAGCTTTAAAATTAGGTGCCTATGACTATATAAAAAAGCCTTTTAAAGCTGATGTTATAAAACTGATTGTGCGCCTGGCTTTTGAAGCCCAGCAGCTCAGGAAAAAAGTAGGCAGCCTGGAGCGCCGGGTCAAGCAGATACCTTCACAATTAAATATAATTGCTGAAAGCGGGCAGATGCGTCATATCCTTGAGCAGGTGACAGAAGTAGCCCGCCATGAAGGAGCAACTGTTCTCATTACAGGTGAAAGCGGAACCGGCAAACAGGTAGTAGCACAGTCAGTACATCAGTTAAGCCCCAGGAAAGAAATGCCTTTTCTGGAAATCAATTGTGCTGCTCTTCCTGACAATCTCCTGGAAAGCGAATTATTCGGATATGAAAAAGGAGCATTTACAGACGCACGACAGAGAAAAAAAGGTCTTTTTGAAGCAGCAGAAGGGGGAACCGTATTTTTAGACGAAATAGGAGAAATGCCTTTGAACCTTCAGGCAAAACTTTTAGGAGTTCTGGAAAATCGCCGTTTTCGCAGGCTTGGAGGGCATAAGGATATTGCAATAGATGTGAGAATAGTTGCTGCCACCAACATAGATCCTAAAAAAGCTATTGAAGAAAAACGTTTTAGAGAAGATCTATATTACCGTCTTAATGTATTTCCCATACAAATTCCCCCTTTAAGAGAACGGCCTGAAGATATACTTGCCCTTGCCCGTCTATTTCTTCATAAATTCTCCAGGCAGTTCAGTAAAGATTTCCAGGAGGTTGATTCCA
>JAUCGD010000872.1 GCA_030377945.1 Desulfobacterales bacterium HSG17
ATTAACCATACACATTTTATCAATAATATTAGTTGCATAATCTGAAAATTCAATATATTGAGTATGATTTATAAAAAAGCATTGATATATTGTCGTTTTTTAGCGACAAAATAAGCATGAATGTAATTCCAAAAGCAATCAATATTTTTCGTGACATCAACGGTAAAGAACCTTTTTCCGAGTGGATCAATTCTTTGCCAATGAAAGAGCGGGCAAGAATTTTTACAAGACTTGATAGGATTGAAACCGGAAATATGAGAGATTACAAATACATTGGTGAAGGTGTCAGCGAGTTAAGGTTTCATTTTGGTCCTGGATACAGAATTTATTACGGAGAAATTGACAATATTATTATCCTGCTTCTTTGTGGCGGAGATAAATCTTCCCAGCAAAAAGATGTCAAAAAAGCAAAACAATATTGGAAAAAAAGTATTAGCAGGAGAGAAATATGAGAAATTATAGAGATTTTGTAACACAAAAGATGCAAAACCCGGACGAAGCAGCCGAATATCTCAGATGTTCTCTTGACGAATATTTCAAAGACGGAAATACAGAAGCCTTTCTGACTGCTATCCGAACTGTGGCTGAAGCTCAAGGCGGAATGACAAAGCTTTCAAAAAATGCAGAACTTAACAGACAAAGCCTTTATAGAACTCTTTCAAAAAAAGGTAATCCAAGAATAAGCACACTTAGAGCTATACTGAATTCACTCGGTTTCAGGCTATCAATTGAACCACTTTCAGTGAACAATCACGCTGAAAACTTTTGAAAATGCAGTTACAAAGAACGGTTCTAACCCGGCGCTGAACTCGGAAGCAAAAGGTTTCCGCTCCCTATCGGTCGCTCCAACCTTTTGCGCCGGTTAGCTTAGCGTTATGCTTTTGAACCAAAATTTTAGCAAAAAATATGGCATTTGATATATACGGTACCAAAACTCATTTAGCAGATGATTCATGCGATTATAAAATGATGGAGTTTGCATCAAATTTAAATGAACATTTTCCAATAATTAATAAATTACTTTATAGATTTTATGATGATACTGAGTTGAACATAAAAGAAATATCTGCACTAAAATGTGAATTGGAATTTGTAAAAAATAAATATCAAGAAAAAGTAACACCAATTATTTTAAGAAAAAAGAAAATCTCAGCTAAAAATAAAAATGTTTATGACAATATTGTAAATAACTTACT
>JAUCGD010000873.1 GCA_030377945.1 Desulfobacterales bacterium HSG17
TAATATTAAAAGCAAAGGTTATTGGTCATCCAATACAATGGCTCCTTTTGGCAGTGAAGCATATTTTGCACATAATATAGAAATGGGTGGCTCGTATGCCAGCACCTGCGGTAAAGGAGCTCGTTTAAATGTTATTGCTGTTAGAGGCGGCAGGTCTTCATTATTTGATAATTTTATAATAAACAATGATGGCACGGTCACAGATACGGCAACCGGCCTGATGTGGCAGCAGGAAGGGCCAGATAAGAAAATGATATGGAAAGATGCTCTAACATATTGTGAAAATCTTTATCTTGCAGATAACAATGACTGGAGACTTCCAAGTTTGAAAGAACTGGGTTCTATTACAGATTTGAATAAATTAAACCCAGCTGTTGATTCAGGTTTTTTCCCTGAAACACAAACCTCCACTTCTTATTGGTCTTCTACTGAAAATTATACAATGGCCTGGGGTATATATTTTGGTAGCGGCGGCATAGATGATCATCAGGCTGGTAAAACATATTTTCGATATGTTCGTGCAGTCCGGGGCGGTCAGTCTCAATTACCCGGCAAGTTGTTCATTACCAGTCCTCAGCAGGCATCAATTTGGAATGTTAACAGCACCATGCCCATAACCTGGGAAACTGCCGGTATAAGCGGAGACGTAATAATTTCAACATCCTATGACGGAGGCGATACTTTTGAAACAATTGCTGCCAGTACATCCAATGACGGTTATCATGAATGGAAAATACCGGCCAAAACATCTTTTAATAGTATGCTTAAAATAGAACCTGTTTTAGAGCCGGCCAAATCAACAACCCAGGGACTTTTCACAATTGAAAATTATATTAAAACCTTTCCTTCAGAACTGATACTGACAGAGCCATCTGAACCAGATCAGGGTATAAGCAAAACATTTACCATCATGTTAACAAAAAAATTGACTGATGATGTTATTATGAATCTGTTTAGTTCCAATCCCGGAGAATTCAAAGTTGAACCTGAAACAATTATTTTTAATACTGCTAACCAAAGCATTGGCATAAAAGTCTCAATAACCCCTGAATATGACGGTGCATCTGATGGAGATCAGACCGGTTCGATTATAGCAGGTATTTCGGATACCGGAGGTGAAACTTTTTTTCAGGGAATTTCAGTTATGAATGTCCTTGTACGAAATATTGATAAAATTCTAACATTAGATTCAATAT
>JAUCGD010000874.1 GCA_030377945.1 Desulfobacterales bacterium HSG17
GGTAATTTTATCATAGCAAGGGGACTTCACGAAAGTATACCACCTGTAAGTCTTGCATTTTACAGATGGTTGGTGGCTGTGATTGTTTTTCTGCCATTGGCCATCAAACCCTTAATACACGAGTGGAGAATTATAAAGAAACATCCGGGCTATTTTTCCATCACAGCTCTTCTTGGGGTTACAACTTTTAATACCCTGATATATATTGCCGGACACACAACAACTGCAATGAATCTTTCATTGATTGCCATAACCTTTCCAGTTTTTATGATCATTTTATCCAGGATTCTCTATAAAGAATATGTGACCATCAAAAAAGGCGTCGGCATTGCCCTGGTATTAATCGGTGTGGTTATGCTCATTACAAAAGGAAGCCTTTCAGTACTTTTAAATATCTCTTTCAATATTGGTGATGTATGGATGCTTTTGTCCTCAATGATATTTGCTGTTTACAGCCTTTTTTTAAAAAACAAACCTGAACAGATAAGTGTTATGGCTTTGCAGCTTTCAATTTTTATTCTCGGTTTGTTTTTTTTATTCCCGTTTTTTTTATGGGAACAGACAACAATTCATCACTCAATTTTAACTTGGACTACCATACCGGCAATCCTTTATATCGGCATATTTGCATCTCTGGGTGCCTTTATTTTCTGGACAAAAGCCGTTATGATTCTTGGACCTGCCAAAGCAGGGATGGTATATTATACTCTTCCTCTTTTCAGTGGATTTTTAGCACACCTGTTTCTATCTGAAAGCATTAACATGATTTATTTTTATAGTATGCTGCTTATTTTTATTGGCATTGTGACGACGAATCGAGGTTGAATCAATATATTAAAGCTTATCCGATGAGTTGTTTACTCATTTTGCATTTTCCGATATATTAACATATGTTTTTTATTGACTCACATTGTCATCTGCATGATTCAAGAATCATTTCAGATATTTTAAGTCTGGAGGATCGTGCAAAAATTGCCAATGTCAAATATCTGGTCTCCTGCGCCACCATGGAAGATAATTTTGAATTAACAGCACAATTATCCAAAGATTTTCCTTCTATATTGCCCTGCTTCGGGATTCATCCCTGGTTTGTTGATACCATATCCGGGCAATGGAAAGAAAAGTTGGAGAATTATCTTCAAGCCTTTCCATCTGGTATTGGGGAAACAGGGCTTGATTTTACAGATAAAACCT
>JAUCGD010000875.1 GCA_030377945.1 Desulfobacterales bacterium HSG17
AAAAATACCGTTGTTAACAATATGAAAAAAATTAATGCATTTGTAAAAACGGGAAGCTACGCATGGACAGTGGCAGGAAGTAAGACAGCTTCAGGAAACCCGATTATTTATTCAGGACCCCAGATGGGTTTTGAAGTTCCGGGTATTGTTTTTGAAGGTTCAATCCGTGCAGGTGAATTAGATATCTCAGGAATGACTCTTGCAGGTATTCCAGGCATATTAATAGGACGAACCCCGCATCATGCCTGGTCTATGCAGGTAGGTCATGGTCATACAGCTGATTATTATTTTGAAAAACCTGAAAATGTAACTCTCCACCGTGTTGAAACAATAAAGGTGGCAGGTGCAGATGATGTTCAACTACCTGTTTACCGCACTGTTCACGGCCCTGTTATCAGTCCCTTGCCCTACAATCCCGAATCCTATACTCCTGATCCGGCCAATCCAATCGTTGCATGGAAATATTCCCACTGGGGATATGAGCTGAAAGATTTGCACAAAAGCCTGTATGATTGTGCAACAGCAGCAAGTATGGATGAATTTGGTGCAGCTGTTGATAAAGTAGGGCTGAGTCACCATTTCTGTTATGCAGACAAAGACGGCAATATTGCTTACTGGATGTCAGGACGAGATCCGCTTCGGCCTGAAGGTGAATACCGTTTTCCACAGGGATTTATACCAGATGCTCCTGTCCAGGAATGGGATGCAGCAGTCCTGAAACCAAGATCCACAGACCGCAACACAAGCCAGGGCTATTATTGCGGATGGAATAATAAATCAAGTGCTGAATACAATAATTCTGCAAACAGTTCATCCTATTATTTAGGGCCTTTTCACAGGGCGCATGTGGTTGATGAATATCTTTCTGCCAATGACAATCTGACCTTTGAACAGATCAGGGATCTGGCACTTGATATTGCAGCAACAGATTCATTTGGCAGTGGCGGAAATCCCTGGGCTTTTGTGTCTGAAGACTTTATCAGTGCAGTTAACACAGACCCAACAGAATCAAGAACCGCAGCCCTTGCAATTCTTGCAGACTGGGACGGTCATTTTGTTGACGGTGGTAAAGAAAATTGGGCTTCCGGAACTGACAGAAGTGACGGCTGGATGCTCATGGATGCCTGGACAAGAGAAGCTGTGCGCCTGACATTTGAAGATGAACTTGGAAAAGAAACATATGAAAAACAGT
>JAUCGD010000876.1 GCA_030377945.1 Desulfobacterales bacterium HSG17
TTACAATGGGTAATAACTGGTCCTAAATAGGGAAGATGTACTTGTCCTGCATGGGTATGCCCGCAAAGATAAAGCTGGGGAAAGTAATTTGCAGCCTCCTGATAAATTGCAGGGGTATGGGCAATAAATATGGTAAAACTATTGTCTGGTATCGGGGCAAATGTTTCTGCTAAATCATAACCTTCGAAATAGTAAGGATCATCTACTCCGGCAATCCAGATCTGATCCCCATTGTTTTCAATACATCTTATGTCATTTACCAGAAATGTCACACCCTTTTCTTTTAAGGGGCTGACCATTTCAAGGCAGTCATGATTTCCTAAAACCGCATAGGTACCATGCTTAGTTTGTATATGGTCGAGCAGGTTTTTTAAATGGAACAATGCAGTTGAATAAGACCCCCAGCTTGCGGTTCTGTAATCCCCGCCCATGATGCACAGATCGGGTTTCAGGTTTTTAACAAGATCCTGTGCTTTTAGGGCAAGCCCATCCATACAGTCAAGGTGAAGATCTGAAATAAAAAGAATGGTAGTATTATCAAAACGAGCAGGTAACGTATCAAATTTCAACTCAAGTCTGCGCAATTTTAAATCCAGTGCATTTTGTTTTCCCCGTTCATACAGGCCTGCCAGCTTGAAAACGGTTTTCATGAACCAATGGTAATAAAGGGTGCGCTCAATATTGATAATGGGGTGGAAAGGATATTCGATGCTATCACAAGCCCGCCATTCCCTGAACCGTATTTTAGATCTCAGTTTTCTTGTATACCCTGCAAAGGGTTCTGTCCGCAAGACCCTTGTTAAAAAGAGTGCTCCAAGATAGGCTGTTATAATAAAAGCAACAATTATTAAAGACGATTGAACAAAGGATAGTGAGTATGCAGGAGCGATGATAATAAATGGGAATGTCCCTTCAAAAAATTGGTCAATAACAGGGAAATTTCCACCATCAACCATTCTCATACGTCTTTTAATGAAACTGCTTAAAAGGTCACCGGACATGCTCATAACACCTACCCACAATGCCACCCACAAAGAAATCCCAAGGAAAAACCCGCAAGTGACTCCTCCAATAATCCCTCCTCCAATTCCGCGAATCGTTTTATGATTTCCTAAAAACGGTTTTCCATCAATAAAAAGCAGTCCTCTATCAAGGGGGGTATCCCATTTTTCCTCAAAAAAATAAGATAACA
>JAUCGD010000877.1 GCA_030377945.1 Desulfobacterales bacterium HSG17
AAGGATAAATAAATGGCTAAAATCTTTTATACTGGAAACAAAGAAGAAAAACTTCTTTCTAAGATTGAATCTTCCAAAGAGCGGGAAAGAATTCAAACAATAACCACAATCCGGAACAATATTGAAACCTTTAGTAACAAAGTCTCCATGAAGCTTATCGAGACAGGTCTTATTGAAACTGTTTCCAAATCCAGTGTTGAGAACCAGATAGCTCGCTGCCTGGACACCATGTGTGCTGCAGAAGATTTTGATATTGATTTTATGGTTGCACCTTTCAGGACTCTTCTTTCAAACCCCAATATTGCAAGTTTGTATCTCACTGCTTTTATTGTGGAAAAACTTATTAACCACAAAGATGTTGTTGATATTTACGGCAGTGATGAGGACATCTATTATTGCATCAACAAAGAACTCGCAGCCCTTGTACAAAACTCCTGATTCTATATAGTTTCGAAAGAAAAGCGTAAAAATTTATTTTCGCCTTGTCCTCAGGAAAATTTTTACGTTTTTACTCTATACTATTTGTGGATATGGGGATGCTTCCCATGCTTATGAACATGCTCATGCCTGTGAATATGAATCTCATCATCTGTTAAAATCCTGCCCTTTTCCATGGAATATATTTTATCTGTGACAGCTTTAATAAAATCAAATTCATGGGAAATGACAAGATAAGTAATATCAAGGTTTTTAAGAATATCTATTAATCTGTTTTTGACCTTGTTATCCAGACCTGCTGTTGGCTCATCAAGCAGCAAAACTTCCGGCTTCATGGCAAGTACTGCTGCCAAAGCAACAAGACGTTTTTGGCCTCCTGACATTCTATGTGTTACTTCCTGCTCAAAATCCTGAATTTCAAGATCTTTAAGAGTATTTTTCGCAATATCAATGGCATCTGACTGGGAGAAACCAAGGTTTAAAGGGCCGAATGCAACATCTTCTAATACAGTGGGGCAAAACAGTTGATCATCAGAATCCTGGAACAGTAATCCAATTTTTGAACGAATGGGAATAAAATCTTTTTCATGCTTAATCTGATTGCCAAAAATTTCTATAACACCTGAATCTGGTTTGCAAAGTCCCATTATTGTATGGAGTAAAGTGGTTTTGCCAGAGCCATTAGGTGCCATCATACCCAGACGCTCTCCGTTTTTAATATCCAGATCAAGATGATCAATGATATTAATATCT
>JAUCGD010000114.1 GCA_030377945.1 Desulfobacterales bacterium HSG17
ATGATGAACCTGTATCTATAATTTTTCATAAGAATATATAGAAGTAAATCAAGTAAATACAAAGTATCGTTATTATATTAATTTATTTTTTTGAAGTAAAAGCGTAAGAATATTCACTAGATAGTGCCTGACCGAAAAGTTTAACCTGTTTAATTTATGTGACAAATTAATATTTGTTAAAACGAAGATTTTAATCGCATTTGAATTGTTCGCACAGTCAACAATTCGCATTCAACCAATTCCACACTTCAAAGAAAAAGAATGCGAATTTTTAAAAAACTTCGTTTTTGCAAAATAACATTATGTTGTTTAAATTCAACTAATTAATACTTTCCGGTCAGGCAATAGCTAACACCTTTCGGGGAATACGGTAATTTTTGAACAATTCCTCGGACACCCAGTCTTTGATAACTGGACAGTCGCAAGTTTTCAAAATCAATGCGAAATATTTTTATAACTATCTGAAATTATTGAATCGGAAATATCAAAGCTCAAAAGTTCAGTATCAATAATTTCAGTATGTTACAAAAACTTGCGTCTGTCCAGTTGATAAGTTGTTTTTTGTTTGTCCACGAAGACAGGTTCAGAACTATTGGAACAGGCTGTGCAGGATCAGGTTCTGCTCTATCAGCCAGATGCCTGGCCAGGTCAAGCAGGGTTACGGTTTTACCTGAACCCGGAGCACCCAATATCAGGAGAGCCTGTCCAGATTTATCAAAAAGTTGTATAATTGTTTCATCCGGGTCTAACATCCGGTAGTTTGAATGACTTGTTTTAACCTTGATATGAAACGGATTTTGAAATGATTCTACTGAATCCGGTTTTGTCTCTCTTCCCAGTTCAATTATTACTTCATTATGAAGAGAATGCTTCAACACACCGTCAATCCAGGCATGCCTGACTCTTTCCAGAAGAATGAGTTCGTTTTGCCGTCTGGTAATATCTGATCTTGATTTATGAGAAAATTTCTATATTTTGTGTTTTGTTTTTTCATTCTTTTCTTCGGTTTTCCAGCGTTGCAGGCTGGCTAAAACCTTGAGAGCCAAATCTTCAGGAGTGGTAAAAACAGCATGTACCAAAATTTTTCCAAGACGGATTTTGAATTCTGTCAAAAGTCTTTTGTTTATACCTGTATCCCGTTTTTTATCAGGCCAGGGATGATTTTCATCTATCACAAAACAAAAGCAAAGCTTTTTCAATCTCCGTGCTTCAAGGAATTCCTGCTCTGTTATTCCAAAATCATTATTTTCAGGAATATAGCCGTAACGCCAGGCATAAATACCTACAAACAAATCCGAGTCAGCCACTTCCTTGAGACAGGCCGTAGTCGCATCAACAGGACGCGCCATAAAGTGTACCATGTCAACAGGATGAAAACCCGCATTAAGAAGGGCCTGGGTAACTGCTGCCCGATGCTCAATCAAATCAATATATGTACTTGAAATAAATACCGTATGTGCCATAATAGAATATATGATTGGGTTAAATCATGCCCTGATAATGTTATTATTCAAATCGTTCCTGTAACATTTACATATGATGAAAGATAATACTTATAGGCATCGTATGCCTTTGAAGTGTTCATGACAAATATAACTTTCCTGATTGATTCATTATTTTCAAGAAACTTCCATACCGTGTTAACAGCTATTTTACACGCTATATTTATAGGAAATCCGTTTATTCCACAACTGATTGCAGGTAATGCAATGGATGAAAGGTCGTGTTTGACTGCCAGTTCCAGACTTGTTTGATAACACGATGTAAGAAGATCAAAATTATCAAATCTTCCGCTGTAAACCGGCCCGTGTGAGAAAATTACATATTGAGCAGGAAGATTATTTACCCTGACAATTTCAGCTTTGCCAATATGACACTTTTCAATGCTGTGATAAGCATCTAAAAAATTCTGACCCACAGCTTTCTGAATTGCTGTAAATGCACCTCCACCTATGCCAAAAGGTGAGACTATGGCATCTGCTTCGACTTCTGCAATATTTCCCTGAATCACTTCTATGCGATTGGACACGCGAATTCTCGGATTATCAGGGATATCACGTTCATCCATATTCCCCTTTGAGACAATCACAGAAACATCATCATGCAGTTGGCCTGAATCAAGGCGAACAATTGAAATCAAGGCTTCTGTGATATATTTTGGAGTCAGATTTAGTGCGATTTTTGAAATTTTTTCTAATGTGGTATAATTGAACAGTCCGTCCGAAGCAGCAACAAGAATGCCTTGAAATGGCAATGGCCCGAATCCGACCGGGACTGCCCGTCCGCTGCCCAGGCGGTATCTGTATTGATTGCAGGTCAGTTCCGAATATTTTTGGGCTGACGGAGCAAAAAGCCATACCTGGGAATCTCCTGCTCCTGCACCGCAAATGTGATTATCCTTTATGGCAATCACAATGCCTGTGGTTTCTCCTGCAATATGATCCAGTAAAATCGCCTGATCTGCATTACGAAAAGCACCTTCCCAGTGTTGAGGATTCAAAAAATTATCTGTATTATCCAGATATTTATTCATATTTTCAACAAATAAATCAGCAGCCTCTTTTCCCCCGCCAAAACCTCCTGCTCCGTCTGCAATAAGCATAAATTTTATTGCTCCGTAATCATATATTTCAGCTCGGTCATTACAAATATCAGCAGATGCCTCAAATATCATTGCAGATTGAAGCATTTCTTTGTAACAATGTTTTGTATTATCATCAGCAGATTTAATTACAGCAACGGCCCCTGCCCTTTCAAAAACTTTTACAATATTTAATGCGGTTTTGTAATTAACCGCTTTCCTGATTATTATCGAATTACCTGAGAAAAGATGAGAAATTTTACCGGCATTTGTTTTAAATTGCTTAGCAATTTTTTTCTGAACATCATCTGCTTTAAAACCTGAGAGAGTATGACCTGTGTAAACAACATTGTAATTTTTAAAAGGGCGGTCAACTATATTTGTTAATCTTTTTTGAACAATATGGGAAGACGGTTTGTCAGGTTTATTTTTTTGAGAAAATAATAATGAAGAAGGTAAAGCCTTGCATAATTTCTTAAAATAAAAATCATCTGAAACCTGGTATTTCATTATAGCCTGAATATCACCCATTCTCAATTCCATACCTGAAGTCAGTTTTGTTTCCCGGATATGAACAGCCAGAAAAGCTTTGTCACGGTTCAGTGCAAAATTAATCTCATTGCGGACATTTTTTGAATTTGCTGCATCAGGTGAAATAAATACCATGAAAAACTCGCAGTTCTCAAGTGCTGATGCAATATCTTCAGCCCATTCATTGCCCGGATCAATACCTTCGTCATACCATACGCGATAACCTTTTTTATGAAGTTTTAGAATTTCAGGATATACAAGAACACTGTCCGAATGTGCGTAACTGACAAAGATATACGGCTCATTTCCCTGGAAAGCTTCAAAAGGAGGCTTTGTTTTTTCATTCATGGGCATTCCTTATTTCCCTGTTTCTTCGATACTGCGGCGCTGAACATGATATACAGGTATAAGCCCGTAATCTTTTGCAAGGCGAATTTGTCCTGCATAATCAAATTCTGCTTTGTCTGCACCCAGAGACACGGCAAGGGCGGCAAATGATTCGCTGGTGTAAATTTCTCCGGGAGGTGTAATCGGTTCAATCCGGGCAGCACGGATGACGTATTTACCGCAGAAATCTGTCTGTTCAGCAACCGGATCATGATATGAGTATATAGGGCCTGCATCCAGAGATATACGGACTTCGAGATCCTGGGGCAGTCCGTATGCTTCCCATTTTATCCTGGAAACGCTGTTTCGAAAATCAACAGCACAGTTCAGTGCAGCTATAACATTTTGGAACACAATAAAAAAACCGTCTCCTGCTGTCTTTTTTGAAATAATATGATCTTTATAGGGATTGATTATTTTGGCGGTTCTATGCAGAAAATACCGGGCAAACATGAGAAGTTGATTTTCATTTAATTTACTGTAATTTTTTACATCTGCAAAAAGCATGGAATAAATATGCCGGGAGGCTGCTTTTTGCTGTAAAATATCTTCTGACAACTCAAGGGATACTGGCTTAAAAATTGAATCATGGATATATGAAAAAAGCTTGTTTTTGTTCAATCCTTTGATGTCATAGCTTTGTTCTCTTTGAAATACGGGAATATCTCCGGGACTTCCATCATACCCGGTTTCCACACCCAGGAAATGAATATCCGTATCAAGCCATCTTGATCTGAGTGTTGCCATTCCTTTCATAAATACATCTGCGAATTCAAGATTTCTCCTGTTGCCCAAATCGCATTTTACGCTTAATTCAAAAACTTTGGATGCACCTTTAATAATCCTGTTAAAACGGCCTTCCCATCCTTTACCGACAAAATTTCCAATGATGGCCTGCTGCATATCATCCTTTGAAAGAGGAAGTACAAGATTTACTTCCCCATCCGGCAATTTCAGAATTTCTTCTGCAAAAAGAAAATCCTCTATTTCCAGAATTGATACGTACCCGATACCGGCATTTAATTTTTTCAATTGGCAGGCAATTTTCTCCCTTGTTTCATTTTCACATGACAGGGAAAGAGGTTCAGTAATGCCAGACATGTGTCCATATAAAACTGCAACACTGGGAACAGGGAAGCATGAATCAAAAGCCTTTGGGTCATTTTTGAAATATTCTGTCAAAAGCCTGGCCTGACGGCGCATGGCACTAATGTCGCGGAAATTACCCCTGGCAAGACAGCTTGCTTTTTTATACCATTTTTCTGCATCATCTAAACAATTTAAAATCAGGCAGGCTTCCCCAAGGGTGGCGTAAACCCAGTAATCCGGGTTTTTTTCATGAGATTTGCAATTTTTGATTTTTTCATTGCAAATATCTGTTACCTTTTCCGCCAAGACTGCTGCCTGATCTTTGCGACCGGAAAGCAGGGCAAGAGTTGCAGCGTTAATACCATTATAATATGCTCCGTCAAGCTCGTCATTTACACTGGCGATCTTAAAAGCTTCATGATAATATCCAAACGCTTTGTCAAATTTTGCTAATCGTTTGTCCTTATCTTTTTGAGCAAGCCCCATATCTTTATAAGTCCGGCCTAAAATTCCAAGTGTTTCACCGTCCCGCAGCCCCTGATGATATAAATCCAAAAGAATTTGACATGCCCGGGCTGTTGATCCGCTCTGGGCAAGGGCTAAACCCAGTAATTGCCTTAACCGTACATACAGCATCCGTTTACCAGATCTCATGGAATGCAGGTTGATTTCATCAACAGAAAAGCATTTCAAACCTTTTATCAGTATATCATAGGCCAAAAGCGGTTCACCTGCCCTGATAATCCGTTCAGCCAGCAGGCGGTAAAGATCAGGCATGGTTTCCCACTGTTCTTCATCATGCTTCTCCCATATTTTCTGCAATTCAGAAAGGTTAATAGGAGATGATAAGGAAAGTCTGTCTGCAAGACTGCAAAGTTGGGGAGAGCTTGACTGCGTGCATTGAAACTCAGGAGGAATTATGCTGTATCCCATTGAAATAATAAATTTTATTGTTTCGGATGCAGTATTCCTGTCATAATTCTTTTCCTCTTCTGAAAGGGAATTATAATTAATCAGGCAGGGATGATGCTTATCAATATCATTCCTTTTTGAACCATAAATCCAGCCTTCAGCCATACGATTTTTCGCCCAGACTTCATGGACATTTTCTGCAAGTTTTTCCATTAACTCCTGGAGCGATTCATCCGGTTCAATATTTGACGTATCAATGGGCATTGGTTTATAATCCATATTTATTTCCTATCAGCAGAATATTTTTTTAAACAAAATATGCCAGCCTGTCGTTAAAATGAATATGCTGTAATTCCTCAGGAGGAATGGGCACAGGCGGCCCTTCAATAATAATCGGAATAATTTCTGGCGGATTTTCATCTTTATACTGCTTTGCACGGAGTGCATGAAGAATCTCTTTTTTTACCCATTCCGATTCTTTTGCAGATTTAGACCAGAACAGGAAAAAAACATCTGACTTGTCAATCTCCTTATATAATTCCTTTTCCCATCTGTCTCCAGGTTCAAGATTTAGAATATCCTGGAAAAAGCTGATTTTCAGAGTTGACAGCATTTGGACTCTGCGGATTACTTCTGAGCGGTCTTTGGATGCATAGGATATAAAAGCATATTTATATGTTAAAGCATTTCCTATGGGTTCCCTGAATAATTTTTTCTTTTCACAGATTACTCTGATTTTAAATCGGATATGCCCTATTGGGACGGAATCCTGCGATATAGTAACTTTGCCAAAAATATTGTCTGATAAATATTCTTCAGGTATTCCAACATAAAATGCAGCATAATCTGTCCTGCCCTGCCATTTAAATGATTGAAAGGGTTCAGCAATTGTAACATCTTTAATATCCATGTGAAAAGTCAGTTTAGATCCCCGCTCAATTTCCGTTTCCAGACTGGTAAATCCCCTTCGGGCAGTGTCATAGTCAAATTCTTTTGCCATTTCCAAAGCTTCATCTGCTTTTTCAAGCAGATGAACATATACTTGAATCATGAAAAACTCACCGGCTTTAACTTCCGGTGGAGAGAAAACCGTGCAGTCAACAGGATCAAGGATTTTATTTTTTTCAGAGTAGTTAGGGGTGTTTTCATGGTATTTTCTTTCAGGAAAAAGGGTTGCTTCATCATTGACTGGTTCCGGGTCCAAATCAATGTCCGAATCAAGGTCAAAATCAAGTAATAAATCTTCGGAAGATTCTTGTGCATCAGGTTCTTCAACATCCATGTCCAGGTCAAAATCTTCGTCTGATTCATCAAAACATGATTCCGATTCTAAATCAAATTCAAGAGAAGTTACTTTTGATGTTTCAGGTTTATAATCTAAATCAAGCTCAAGTTCATCTTCTTCGTCATCATCTGTATGTATTCCCATGTTGAACGTATCTGAAAAATCATTATCATTTGCTTCGGTTTCCAGTTCAAAAACCGGGTCTATGTCAGGGCAGATATCACCTAATTCAGGGACATCAGCATCAATTTCCTGGTTTCCTGCAAAAATTTTGGCAATACCGTCCTGTATAAAAGTCTGCATTCCATCTTCTATACCCTGATTGTAAAAATCCTGTGTTACTGAATTTCTTTGTATTAATAATTTTAATTCGGTAGTTCCTGCCAGTAATTCATGAAAAGCTATTCTGCCCTTATACCCGGTTTGATGACAATGTTCACAACCTTCAGATAAATAGAACATAAAATCATCAGTATGTTCAACACTTATTTCTTTGTTAAAATCTTCTTCACCATATGCTGCAACAAGTTCATTAAAAGTTATCTCAGATACAGGAAAGGACTGCCTGCATTTATTACAGAGCGTTCTCACAAGCTTTTGACAAAGGACACCCTGGAAAACATTTGCAAAAATCCGGGGATTTACACCCAGTTCCAAAAAATTGCTAATTGTTTCTGCTGCTGTATTGCCATAACAGGTTGAAAGCACCAGATGTCCTCTCTGGGCAGCAGCAAGAGCAAAAGAAGCTGTCTGTTTATTGCATATTTCTCCAATTACAATAATATCCGGGTCTGCAAGCAGGATGTTTTGAATGAGGGTATTGAAATCCGAATCTGATTCAAATGTTACCTGCCGTAATCCCTTTTGAATTATTTCCAAGCGTTTCTCAATTGTCCACATTTTGGTTTCGTCCTTGTTGATATGGGCAATTGCGGAATGCAGGGTTGTGGTTTTTCCTGAATCTTTGGGACCGGAGATAATAACAAGGCCGTGGACTTGAGTGATAATTCTCAGAAATTCTTTATAATTATTCTCAGAAAATCCAATATTTGACAAAGGTATTGGCTCACCCGGAAGGATGTGTATAATAGCATCTTCCATTCCATTGGCAGTGGGAATTGTTACAACACTCAGATCAATATTGGGTCCACCATACTTAAAACAAATTTTACCTGTCTGGGATATTGGATGTTCCGATACTTCCATTTCTGCCATAATTTTGATGCGGGAAAGTACTGCATTTCTGTAATTATAAGGAATTGTTTGATATACTAGGCAAACCCCGTTAATACGCATACGAACCAGGGTATTTTGGTCTCCGGGATAGGGTTCGATGTGGATATAATCAGCATTTCGGGCAATGGCTTCTATAAGAATCTTATTGACCAGATTTATAACAGGGGCTGTTATTTCTATATATTCTTCCTCTACCTCGTTATTCAGAGTCTCATCTTGCAATAGCTTGATAGTCTCATCAATCTCATAATTTTCTTTGTTATCAGCCATATTAGTCACATGAAAGATAATGTTATATCTCAAATAATCTACAATAATATATTCCATAACATATGTAATTTTTCAGCAAATGTTTTTGTTTCAGATTTATTTAATCAGGATTTCAAGGATAAATCCTGAATATCCTTCTACCATCCTGAAAATCCTGATTCAAAAATAAACTAATCCTCAAACAAACCTGCCGGAGCTTCGCAAACTTCAGGTGCTGCTTTTTTGTTTTCCACATAGTGTGCAGCAGCAAGTGCTGCTGTGCATCCGTCTGCTGCTGCTGTTACAATCTGGCGTGCGTATTTTTCTTTTAAATCTCCAATTGCATAGATTCCGGGTGTTTTTGTCTCGCATTTTTCATCAGTTACAACATATCCTTCAGCATTCATTTTAATACCGGCTGGAACCAGCTCATTGTTCGGGTTAAAGCCGATGAAGATAAAAACCCCGTCTATGTCCATATCCCTTAATTCAGCGGTTTGCGTATCTTTTAATTCCACACCGCAGACCCCGGTTTCATCTGCCTTTATTTGAGTTAAAACCGTATTCCATAAAATCTCAATCTTGCATTCTGCCTTGACCCTCTGCTGCAAAAGCATACCAGCCCTGAGAGCATCGCGGCGGTGGGCAATATATACTTTTTTTGCAATTTTAGCCAGGTACAGGGCTTCTTCTGTGGCACTGTCTCCTCCGCCTACTACAATTACATTTTTATTTCTGAAAAAGAACCCGTCACACACAGCACAATAGGAAACTCCTTTGCCATATAGTTCATCTTCCCCTGGTATTCCCAGTTTGCTGGGGCTTCCTCCTGTTCCCAGGATTATGCTGTATGTTTTGAGTATATCACCGTTTGCAAGTTTTACTGAGTGATAATCCAGACCCGGTTCTATTTCCATTACTTCATCTGAAACAGTTTCTAAACCGTATGCCTGTGCATGTTCGGCAAATTTCATGGAAAGCTCAGCTCCGCTGATATGGGAAAAACCAGGATAATTTTCCACTTCATCAGACATTGTTACCTGGCCTCCGGGAACACCTTTTTCTATAAGAACCGTGTCAAGTGCAGCACGCATTGCATAAATCCCGGCACTTAATCCCCCAGGGCCTCCGCCTATAATAATCAAGTCATATGTTTTTTCTGAATTTGTTATATCAGGCATAGTATTTTTTTCCTTTCCAAATTTATTATTATATTTATTTAATTTAAGGCACTTTCATATAATAAGCTGAAAACAATTGCAAGAAATCGAATTTAACCTCTAATTTTGCAATATTAATAATCTTTCTTGAAAAGACAACTTATCTTTGTTATTGCAGA
>JAUCGD010000878.1 GCA_030377945.1 Desulfobacterales bacterium HSG17
TACCTTATTTGATGGAGAATACAATTAATCTTGGCCTCTGAAATACTTTCATATGAAATAAAAAATGGAATCAGTGGAATTGGAAACATTATTTTAATTTTACAAAAATGGTATAAATAGGGTTCCATGGAAATTTTACTGTTATCACTTGAAGCAACGATGTCCCTGGTTTTTCGCATGGGATCTGTTATGTTCATAAGTCTTTTCGGGATTGAACTTCTCATGCAAATGGGCCTGATGAAATACCTAAAACCCATTGGGACACCGGTGGCAAAACTTGCAAATCTGCCTTCTGAAAGTGCATTAAGCTTCCTGGCAGCAATCGGCTCTATGATTGCTGCCCATACCATGGCCGCCCAATTTTATGCGGATCAAAAGATGTCAGACAGGGAACTTTTATTGACCGGGGTTTTAAATACAGTTCCTTTCCACTTTAAGGAGACACTTACATTTCAGCTGCCCATTGTTCTCCCGCTTTTAGGCTTCCGTCTATGCATGATTTATATTGCTGCTTTCTGGTTAACTGGCATCCTTAAACTTGGATTTGTCATTTTATGGGGACGTCTGGGTCTGCACCCCGCTGTACAATCTGAGGATGCTTTTGACGACCTTGTGTGCGACCCGATGGATGCTGATTGTGTTCCCAGATCGCTAAAACAATTGTTAGCCGATACATGGTTCACCCGGCAAAGTATGTATATTAGAATGGTAACACTGCTGGCAAGTATCACTTTTTTGATTCAACTGCTTATGAATTCAGGAATGTTGGGGTGGCTTGAGGCATTGATTTTCCCCATTACATCTGTTTTTGATCTTCCTGCTGCCGTGATTGGTCCGATAAGTGCCTATATCTTCAGCCCGACTATAGGAATCACCTATATGTCGAATCTGATGAATCAACATGTGGTGACCTCCTATCAAGCCATTGTTTCCCTTTTGGCCGGCGGGCTTTTGATGATACCGGTGACCCGTATTCGGCGCACCCTGCCCAGATATACAGCCATTTATGGGCTTAAACATGGGGGTGTCATTTGTGCCCTGACCACGGGTTTCAGTATGCTGGCAAGGGGGTTGATTCTTCTCTGGGTCCTGATGTTCTTTTAAAATTTAATAAAAATTTCTTAATTTCAGTTCTAACGGTTACAGATAAAAACTCCTGCTTGTTGTTTAACACCAAGTCTTATGA
>JAUCGD010000879.1 GCA_030377945.1 Desulfobacterales bacterium HSG17
TTTATTTTTATGATATTTAACAATAAACTGCATCAGGATTAAAGAGCAAAGAAAAGGTTTGAATTGTACCTTGTCAGTTATATGAATCTGGAACCCTTTACAAACCCTGTTTTGCCATTTGCCTGAAGTGGGTTCGAAATTTACAGATCGTAGAATTGCTCCTTTTATCAATGCATCTGCCTCAAATTTCATTTTATCAGTATTAAGAAAAGGAGCCCCAAATTGTTCAAAGGGGAGGGTTGTACCACGTCCTTCAGAAATATTTGTACCTTCAAAAATTACCTGTCCTGGATATACCATGCAGGACATTGGAGTTGGCAGGTTTGGTGAAGGGGCAACCCAGGTAAGGTTTGTCTCCTGCCAATACATTTTTCTTTCCCATCCAGACATTGGAATGACTTCAATATCACATCCAAGTTGAAATTCCTTGTTGAAAAATTGTGATATTTCTCCAATAGTCATTCCATGGCGCATGGGAATGGGGAATCTTCCCACAAATGAAGCATAATCCTGTGATAAGATATTGCCCTCCACCTGCAATCCACCAATGGGATTTGGCCGATCAAGGATAATAACCTTTTTGTTGAGTTTTGCTGCAAGTTCAATGCAGTAGGAGACCGTATAAATAAAGGTATAAACCCTTGTTCCCACATCCTGGATATCAATCAGCAGTATATCTATCATCTCAAACATCTCTCGGGTGGGAATTCTTGTTTTAGAATAGAGGCTGTAAATCGGTATATTGAACTTTGGTTCAATAATATGATCAGATTCAATCATATTATCCTGTTTCTCAGCAAAAAAACCATGCTGGGGAGAAAATAAAACCTTTAACTGTCCAGGAAATTTTTTGTAAATAAGGTTTGAAGCATGATTAAAATTGCTGTCAACAGATGCCGGATTGGACAACAGACCAAGACGTTTGTTATCAAGAAATTCCGGCGGGTTGTTAATCAGGTTCTCAAGTCCAAGTCTCACTTGTTTTTCCATAAAATTTCCACTATTCTGATTTTTTGGTTTTATGCTGTAATCATGTCTTAGTTTTGATTGACTTTCTATAATTGATTACATAGTAACATGATCTATAAAAATGGAAAGGACAAATAACATGCAAATGGTTTTGTCTGTTTGTATAATGGGAGAAAAATTCATGTTTTTATGCACTTCAACTGGGAATATGGCAA
>JAUCGD010000880.1 GCA_030377945.1 Desulfobacterales bacterium HSG17
GGTAAAAATATTCATAACAAAGCAGATCATTACCTGGGGTAATACACTCAACCCTGTTCTCATGGGGAAATACGGCAAAATCATCTCCCCATATTTTTATATTATAAGAATTTTTATTTTCATCATAATTGCACAATGCACGCCTGCAAACATCTTTTGGGTCTTTGTTTTCCAGTTCCAGAAAAAAACCTTATCAATTAATTCCGCCATTTTTCCAACCTCTTCATTATTGTATTTATTTATCTTTCCAGTTCCACCATTTCAACAAGTCAGAATCATGACTCTTATTTGAAACAAAATATTCAGCACACCTGAAAACATATAACATACACATATCAACCTTTGAACCTGTACATTGATTTAAACGATTATAAAGAAATTCAGGAGTGTAATCCTTAATTTCATCAATTGACCTGAATCCCATATCCCAGAAATCAAGAGCAATTTTTTTTCCAACTCCGGGAATCTTTTGAAAATTTTTAAGAACCTTGTTTTTTAATGCCTGGTATTCATTGCTCCCGGATTTTAAAATTTTCAGCATTTTGTCCGATTCTTTCAATACTGAAACCTTGACAATCCTGGCATGAAGATCTCCATATTCTGCTGATGAAGGCAGGATGGACTGATGCACAATATTCTGGATTTCATCATAGGCATCAAAGGGAAGCCCCAGGGCTTTAAACAGCCTTTTTGTATAGGTATCAACAACAAAAACAGGCCGGTTAAATGCATAGCATAAAATTGAGTCGGCTGTTTCCTTTCCTATGCCTTTCCAGGAAAGAAGAAGGTTTCGCAATTGCTCTGTGGGATAAGTTTCAAGTGATTTTATGCTGCCCAGACTGATAATGTTCTTTGATATAGTTCTCAGCCTTTCTGCTTTTTGATTATAATATCCTGAGGGCCTGACAGCTTGTTCAAGCTGAGAACCGCATTTTGATATTTTTACGATGTCCAGCAGATTCTTTTTACTCAGATTTATTATAGCTTTTTCAACATTTGACCAGGATGTATTTTGGGTTAAAACAGCACCTGTGATTATTTCAAAGGCATTTTCATCTGAAACCCTGTCACCCTCTTTACCCGGAGAGTAAACCGGAGCCTGCCCCGGTTTAGATGTTACAGGCCACCATCCCTGCCTTCCGTACATTTCTAACAATATATTATTTATACTAACTAATATTTCT
>JAUCGD010000881.1 GCA_030377945.1 Desulfobacterales bacterium HSG17
TTTAAATGGTAATGGTAATTCCAATAATGCCAATTATCCTTCATGTAGCTGCCTAAATACTTTAGGAAAATACGCGGATACCTTTAAAAACATGTATCACAACAACTTGGCATCAACTCAGAAGCCCTGAAATAACGCTGTCCCTGCTCAGACTGGATCATTGCAAAGGATAATTGCCGGTCAGGAAGCTCAAAAGGCAGTTTTTTGACATGTTTTTTCATAAATGCCAGAAAATCATCACAAATCTGGTATCCAAGCCCCCTTGAACCAGTGTGAAGCATTATTGTCACCTGATCTTTATAGAGGCCAAAGGTTCTTGCTGTTTTTTCATCATAAATTTCATCAACAATACCAATCTCAAGAAAATGATTACCTGATCCCAGGGTTCCCAGTTGATTTTTTCCACGTTTCATGGCTTTTTCGCTTATTTCAGAAGGGGCTGCATCAGGCAGGCATCCTCTTTCTTCAGTAAATTCAATGTCAGAATCTTCTCCAAAACCCTGTTCCACAGCCCATTGACTGCCTTTTTTAAGAACTTTTTTTCCATCCTGCCCAGACAAATTTATTGAGCCTTTGGAACCTACTCCTGAAGGAATATTTCTATACAGGTCATTTACCAAGTCTGCCAGTTTTGGTTTTATGTCATTTTCTTCAAGATTAGTTGTTGCAAGCCTTACCCCGCAGTTTATATCATAACCAACACCTCCAGGCGAGATAATTCCTTCTTTCCAGTCAAAGGCAGCAACTCCTCCGATAGTAAATCCATATCCCTGATGAACATCCGGCATTGCAAGGGAATTTTTCAGTATTCCGGGCAAAGATGCAACATTTGCTATCTGTTTAAGCGCCCCTTCTTTTATTATTGCTTTAATCATGGATTTGTTTGTATAAATGATTCCGGGCACAAGCATATTGCCTGTTTTCGGAAGTTCCCATCTGTATTTATCAATCTTTTTAAGTTCTGTCATGGCCTGCCTCCATTTTTAAATAACCCGGTAATTTATTATAAACTCCGTAATATTTAGTAGAATGCGTTAGAAATAGCGTAACGCATCTTGTAATAAATAAAAAGAGTTAAATTTTGCCACCTTATCTTTTACCGGTGTATATTTTTGGACTTTGGACAAACTTATTTGCCTATATCCAATTATCTAAAATAATTACATTATTTGTTATTAGTATT
>JAUCGD010000882.1 GCA_030377945.1 Desulfobacterales bacterium HSG17
TTTAAAACAAATTGATTAGCGAGGGTGGCTTTAAAAGTATAGCCCTGGCGAAAAATCTTACTCTTACTTACTTAAATTTAAATTACAGCATACAGAATTTGACAAGATTTGCAACCTAAACAAATTAAAATGCTGGGAGCAAATAAACTGTCCTGTTACTATAATAGGCAAGTCACCATGTATATCTTAATCAAGCCATCTCTGCCACTAATCATTGATTGTCTTGTGCACTACATATAATAACAGGGCGTAAGAGCTTGTAGAGTCTTCTTCAGATATTGTGGTCATAAATTTTGTATTCAGTTTAATTCCAGATGTCTTGGGCCAACAAAGACTCATCTCAGGTTTATCAACCGCAAGCCTTACATATTGCCCGGCCTCAAGGTTTTTTGTTTCTACTGTGACCTTTACTTGGGTGTCTGTTGTTGTTCCTGCTGCAGGTGAGGTTATTTTGCCGTATGGTCCTGTGGAAATGGGATCAGGTGATAACAGAGTGGCACCTTACTATACTCCAAGAAGCACTAGGCAGGCGATTAGTATAATCAAGATAGGTGATAGTCTGGATTTTTTATTATAGGGATTTTTTTTCATAAGGTTGTGTCAATAAAATTTATTTTTCAAGTTTTTTAATTTTATTTTTGTAAGAGATGATTCTGGACAGTTGAAAAATCCAGAAGAGAGGGACAAGCGAACACCCTATAAGGATCTTAACAACCTCACCTGTTATTACCATGACCATCAAAGCAACCAGAATGATGGCAACACTTGGTATAATTGTGAGTCTAAGGCTATATTGCTCTTTTTTAAGTCGATTTTTGTAAGTTTCAATACGTTGTGCCATGGTGACTATCCTTACTATAGATAAAGATTGTGCAAATCTAACTATATTTGCAAACGTCCACCCATTCTTTACAGTTTGAATACTTTTCAAGTTCCTCTATGGTCAACCGTATTGAAGAATGCCGGTCACCGGCAGCTGGGATAATCTCTGAGTGTTTTTTTAGTGATATATCCAAATAAACATCAATTGGTTTCTTTAAACCGAAAGGACAAACACCACCTATTGCATGTCCTGTATGCTCCAGAGTTTCATCTTTATTAAGCATCTTGGCTTTCTTGAAAAAATAATTCTTGTATTTTTTATTATCAATCTTCGCCTTACCTGCAACAAC
>JAUCGD010000115.1 GCA_030377945.1 Desulfobacterales bacterium HSG17
GCTCACTGTACCTGTGGGATCAGCTAAAAACTGTCTTCAAAGATGTTTCAAATAAGGTCTGTATACTCGATATTATTCATGTTTTAGAGTACATCTGGCTGATAGCCCACATAATGTATAAAGAAGGTAGTGATGATGCGAAGAAATATGTATATAAAAAACTAAAGCTTATATTGGAAGGAAAAGTTGCATCTTATATTATGGAGCTTCAAGTAGAAATGAAGAAAAGCAAATGGAAGAAGAAGTCTCATCAGGAAAAATTCAAAAAAGTGATAACCTATTTAAAGAATCACAAGCAGTATATGAAATATGATGAGTACCTGTCAAAGGGATATCCAATAGGAACCGGAGTTGTGGAATCTGCTTGCAGCCATGTGGTCAAGGACAGAATGGAAATTTCAGGGGCTCGGTGGGGTATTAATGGAGCAGAATCAGTTTTAAGATTAAGATCTGTTGTTAAAAGTAAGGATTGGGATAGTTACTGGGATTTTTTTACCGGTCAGGCCAGAGATAATGAATTTATAGCTGATGAATACAATCCCCTTAATATACAAGAAAAATTGCGTGCTTAATTTTGGTTACACTCAAATCATTTAAGAAAGACTGCTGTTGATCTCGGTAATCTGGGCAAAGACCCGGTTTTTGGTTTTGGCCTGATTAACCCTGTGTCTATGGTGGGTGATGTTGAAGGTGGTAATGGTGGAGGTGGTAAAACCGGAAATACACGGATTGAAATTGCACCGAATCTGGGCCTGCCTGATAACGGTATGCGGGGTATGACACATTCGCAAAGGGTTGAAAAAATAGGCAGAGTAGCTCATTTAACAATCTGGTTTTATATCGAACATCCGAATATCTCAGACTTGCAGGTAATCTTAATATCTCCAGATGACAGACAGGTTGTATTGTTTAACAGAACAGAGGATGGCAAAGACCTTGATTTTGTTCAGAACAGCTTTGATAATCCGCATCTGGCAGCATTTAATAATGCTGAAATTAATGGAGACTGGAAATTAAATATTACTGATTTTGTTACAGGTAATCGTGGTCTATTAAAAAAGTGGGGGCTTGATATTGCCTTTACTGCTTAAAAGACAGAAATAATCTGCAAACAAAAAAGGCAGGGTGCATATCCCTGCCATGATAGATGTGTTGTTATGGTGAGTTAGAACCTGTTAATATCTGTAATGGTTCCTTGATTGATACCGAGCATCCCTTGCAACACGCCCATTGTGTTTATATTCATAAATACTATCACTTGCTCTGTTCTGCATGATTTCCAGTTTTTCCCGTTCCCTTTTGGTGATGCGCCCATCTCTTTTTGCCCGTTTTTCAGCCTTTTCAATCCTTGCCTGTTCACGCATCAGGCTTTTAAACTCATGCCTGGTTATATTGCCTTTTCTTATTCCCTTGTAAATCCTGTCAGCCTGTCTGTTCTGCCGTTTGTTTACCTTTGCAGTCTGTCGGTCATTACCACAGCGATCTCCCTTTCTCCCTGCAAATGAAACCCCTGTTATACCAAAAGTCATGCCGATTATAATTATCCCTGCTATTATTTTCTTTGCCTTCATTGTGTATCTCCTTTGTGTTTAGGTTTAATTCTTTTGACGCATCAGGGTAAAAATGGTTTACATGGGAATTGTGTTTATGAAATTGTGTTGTTTTGGGAATTTTGATGCATTTAACACATCACAAAGGAGCGTTATATGGCTGCTGAACTTATCTCTTTCGGTACAGGTCTTGACTGGGTTAAAAAATTATGGGGCGTTCTTGGTAAAAGTCGGGTTCAATATAAAAAAGAGCTTGAAGAAATTAATGACATAATATTCGGTAACCCCCTGGATATCGCCGAATATTATATAGAACCCGACTGCCAAGATATTAATCCCGCAGATCATCACGAAGAACAATCTTATATTTCACGGGAACCGATAATGAAGAAGGTTGATATGTTTTTCCAGGATAAATCCTTTCACCAGGGTGATAATCAGTTGTTCATTCTTTCCGATGCTGGTATGGGGAAAACTGCTCTTCTGACGATGCTGAAACTCATGCATCTCACAGCTTTCTGGCCTCAGCAAAAAAAATGTGTGTTAAAAAAATTGGGTCATGACACTCTGAAAGAACTAAAAAGTATTGAGAACCGGATGGATACTATTCTCCTGCTGGATTCCCTTGATGAAGATGCGTCCGCTTATGGTCGGGTAAAAGTTCGGTTATTGGAGATTCTGAAGGCTTCTCAGCATTTTTATAAGGTCATGATTACATGCCGCACACAGTTTTTTCCTAATGACCTTGATGATGACCATATCAAAAGACCCGGTTTTGTCAGAGTTGACGAATTTGCCTGTCCTACCAAGTATCTTTCCTTTTTTTCCGATGAAAAGGTGGAGCATTATTTGGATAAACGCTTCCCTAAAAAGTTTTTTTTCTGGAAGGATAAAAAAAGGTTGTTGGAAGCTCAAGCCGTTATCAATAAAATGGGTTCGCTCAGATGCCGTCCCATGTTGTTATCATACATTGAAGATTTAGTTGTTTCACCTTCTGTTAATCAAACCGAAAGTGAGTTTCATGTTTATGACGCTTTGGTTAAAAGCTGGCTTGCACGGGAAAAAGGCAAAATTAGCAGTATATCCGAAAAGGCATTGCTTAAAGCTTGTATCATCCTTGCAACTATTATGCTGTGCAGAGGGTTGCGTAGTATTAGTGAGCATGATCTGGACAGTTTGATTGCTCAGGTTGGCGAAGTTTTACCCGTGAAGTTGCTTGATATCAAAGGTCGTTCCCTGATTAACAGAAATTCTGAAGGGGCTTATCGGTTTTCACATTACAGCATTCAGGAATTCTGTGTTGCTAAACTGTTGCTTGAAAAGCCTGTATTCAAGAAACCTAAAGGAAAGATACTGGTAACAGATTTTATCTTCCGCCAGATAGCAAGTTCAGGTGAAATACCGAATTTTATTGAACACCTTGATTTTAAAGGATTGAATTTTAACACTCCTGAATTGAAAGATTTGAGAGGTCTGAGATTGCCGGGTGTTGATCTGAAAGGTAAAAATTTGTCAGGTGTAGATTTGAGTAATGCAGACTTGAGCAATTCAAAACTCAAAGATTGTAAATTAACAGGTACTATCTTTAAAAATGCCAGATTAAAAGGTGTTAAGTTTGAAGGCTCGGATTACTGGAATGCAAATGTTGATGGTGCTGAACTTGACGCAATACCGCCAGATAAAAATGATCTGGGTATGGAATTTGTTTTTATTCCTTTTGGTTCGTTCATGATGGGCAGTCCGAAAGAGGAAGTTGGCAGAGAAAGTGATGAATATTTGCATAAAGTTGAATTGACCAAAGGTTTTTTTATGCAGACCACACAAGTTACAGTTGAGAATTGGCGGGGATTTGCAGAAACAGGTTACAAAACCGAAGCAGAAACAGGTGACGGGGCTTACGGCTGGACAGGTTCAGAATGGAAAAAAGATAAAAAATATTACTGGGATAATCCGGGATTTACCCAGGATGACACTCATCCTGTAACCTGCATATCATGGAATGATGTTCAGAAATTTATAAAATGGCTGAATAAGAAGGATACCAGAATATACAGAATGCCGACCGAAGCTGAATGGGAATATGCCTGTCGTGCCGGAACTACGATGCCATATTACACAGGTGATACCGCAAATGAACTTGGTAAGGCTGGTTGGTATAACAACAACTCAGACGGTAAAACACACCCTGTTGGTGAAAAGGAATCCAATAAATGGGGCTTATACGATATGCACGGTAATGTCTGGGAGTGGTGTCAGGATACCTGCGATATAGATAAAAATTATAATAACGTAACAGACACTTATATTGACGGTATTAAAGATCCATTATGTAAAAAAGGCTCGGGCCGGGTGATCCGGGGCGGTTCCTGGTACAGCCGTGCTCAGTTCTGCCGGTCTGCTTACCGCAATGGCAGGCAACCTGACTACCGGGACAGCCCCCTGGGCTTTCGCCTGGTGTGCCTTCCAGGTCAGCCTTGATAACCAGCCCTGGCAACAAGCAAAGATGCGGAGTGCGTAAGGGATTGAAGATGCCACGAAGCGACGAGAGGAGCGGAGATGGCAGATTCATATCCCTGGAGCAACGGAGCATCCGGTGGCGGAGAATGGTTTTTAAACGCCGTAGGCAGCGTACTATTTTTGAATCAGGATTTTCAGGATGTGAAAGGATGGTCAGGATAGGCCGAATAAGCCCTGAAAGGGCGCGTGAGCCGTCACGGCTTGCAAGCTTAGTCTCAAAACGGTGAGGCTTTCTAACGAAAACCAAATCCTACCTGTGCGAGTCCGTACTTGTACAGAAGTCGTTATCAAAACCCCAATCTGAAGTCAATGGGATTGGGGGAATGTAGCCAGTGCAGTCCGGCAACGGGTTGTGTCGAAGAGGCCGGGTAACGATATTCCGGGGGGTATCACGCTGGCCTGACCGTCGTGCGAGTCCCCGCCCTTTGGATGAAGCATGAATCCCAACCCCTTGTTGGGGTTCCCGATGATGGATATACGGTTAACATTGTCGGCTAATCGGGTGCCTGGTGGTATCACCTGGGAAAAATGGTTTGCAAGTTGTACCGGTGAAGTCCCACGCTGTCTCTGAAGTTAAGAGTAAGGTCTGACTATAAGTCACGGACGAAATGACAGACTTATGCAGTGGCGGGGATAGAGTTTCCTTAACTCCGTCCTCATTGGGGACAGCAGCAGATCCAGAGTAATCACGCCTGGGGCGTGATGAAAGGTAAAACCGTATAGAATGTAAGAATGCTTCCTGTTTCACGGGGAAAGTTAGCTCCCTGGCTAAAGCCACAAAATGGTCAGCCTGCTCTTCTTCCAGGCAACCCGGGGTGAGCTAAGAAACATCCTCAAATGACAGGGAGAAGTTCTAACATGGCTATGAAGCGCTAAAGGAACAACATTAAAAAGAAGCAGAAAGACAAAATATTAAAGGGAATTTCATGAATCATTGTTAGCTTGCTGATATCAATATTTTGAAATTGACTGAAAATTTTCTTAGGCCTGGATACTCAGGCGGAAGAAGTCAGATGAAGAACTTCAAAGGCAAAATCAAGAACTTGACTATCAGAAAGTACAATCTAATCAATGTGTTCATTGTTATAACTGACCAAGTTACAAGGGGAACTGTAAAGTTGCAGTTTAAGTTGTTAAAGAAACTTGATATATGGAATCTTAAAAGCTTCAGTAAATGTCAAAGAACGCTGATTGGTTCCTCGAAAGGGGCAATCTATATGGGGTCGCCCGGTGACTGAAAGAGTCACGCCGGTAAATATAGGGAATTGACCCTATTGCGACAACGGGGAGGGGGTGGCCGTTGCCACTCCCTTACCCTCTGCAATATTACAGCCCAGGCCAACGGCCTGGGATCTGGAAAGGGCGTAATAGATTTTGACTTTCCCCCCATATTTTGACAAAATCAATACAAAATAAAAATCATCCCGGCTATATGACAGGACATAAAAACAAATGAGCATTGAAACCGAATTTGAAAAATCAATACATTCTCCCCATGATGCAGGAATCAAGAAAATTCTTCAGAAAAAGAAACTGGCAAAAAGCTTTTTCCAAACTTATTTTCCAAAAGAGATCGTAAAACACATAGACTTTAACCGGCTTGAACTGAGTAACAAAAGTTATGTTGATGAAAAACTGAAGGAAAAACACTCTGATATTGTTTACAAAACAACGTTCAAAGGAATGGATACATTTCTATTCATCCTTTTTGAACACCAAAGTACATCTGATTCCATGATGGTATTCAGACTGCTGTGTTATATGGTAAATATCTGGAAAGAATACCTGGATCAAAATCCCGATTCAAAATGTCTGCCTGTAATTTTTCCGGCTGTGCTTTATAATGGAAAAACAAGATGGAATGCTGAACAAACTTTGGGAGGTTTGATTAAAGGCCATGACGTTTTTTCTGAATACATGCCGGATTTCACTTATAAAGTTTATGATCTTGGAGAATATCCTGATGAAATGCTGATGCTTGGCAGCAAGGCCCTGAGTGCCATGCTGCATTTGTTCAAACATATGTCAGACGAGGATGTATATGAACATCTATTAAAGGCAATGCAGATTATTTCAGAGATTAAAGACCAAAAAACCATGCTCGAAATTCTTGAACTGGCACTGCGTTATACATACCATGCCAGAAATGAAGATGAAGAAACGGTTAAAAAATATATTGAAAAAGGCATTGAGTATTTTGATGATATAAAAGCAAGGGAGGTAGCCATGACTGTTGCTGAACAAATCAGGCAAAAAGCTTTAACAGAAGGCAAAACCAGAACAGGCGGAATAATACTGAAACAGATAAAAAAACGTTTTGGAATTATTTCCCCTCTTCTGGAACAAAAATTAATGAACTCGGATTTTGATATGCTGGATAAATTCGGGGAAAGTATCTTTGATTTTAAAAATCTGAATGATGCGGAAATATGGTGGGAAACTCACGGAACAGAGCATTGAATGATTGATTAGCCTTTTACGATTTATAATAGTAAGGAGAATTTAAATATGCAAAATCCTGAAGAAAATAAGATAGATGTCTTAATCATGACTGCTGTAAAAGATGAGCTTGATGTTATAAAGGGTGCAGAGTCAGACTAGGCTGGCCGGGAAGATAGTAAAGGGTTTACGTATTATACAAGGGAAGACACTGATGTTGATAATAATCAGTTCAAAATTGCAATTGCAAGACCCATTGATATGGGAGGGGATTTTGCTGCGATTCTTGCGACTCGGCTGGTTAATGAACTCAGGCCGCGCTGCCTTGCTATGGCCGGGATATGTGCCGGGTGGAAAGGAAAAGTTTTTTTAGGGGATGTTAAGGTATCTAATAATTGGGGATTATATGACATGTACGGTAATGTCTGGGAGTGGTGTCAGGATACCTGCGATAGCGATAAAAATTATAATATTGTACAGACACTTATATTGATGGTATTAAAGATTCATTATGTAAAAAAGGCTCGAACCGGGTGATCCGGGGCGGTTCCTGGAGCAACAGAGCATCCGGTGGCGGAAAAAGGTTTTTAAACGCCGTAGGCAGCGCACATTTTTTGAAATTCAGGTTTTCAAAGTTATATAAATTTATACAACTTTGATCGCCTATTTATAAAAGATAAATCTTATTATGTTATGAGTACACCAAAAGGCATATGTGAAGCGGCCATTTTAAAACGGAACATTATGTGCACTTTATTTTGATGCTTTTTTTACCTTTTTTTCTTTTTCTCAAGGTCGCTCTATGTTGACGTGCCAAATCTGAAGACGGTGAAGAAATTGAAACATCAGACAATGATACTGATTGAGAAATTGGAAGCCATTCAGGGCGAAAAATCGGATCTATGAATTTGTCATAAATTTTAACCAGATCTTTTTCCTTCTCTTCAGACAAAGCCGGGCTCATACCTTTTGCTTCATATGTAAATTTTTCAGATTCTTTCTTTAGATTCAGAACTTCATTAATATTATTTTTTAACAGATTTTTTTGAACATAATCTCCATTGTAGCAGCATTTTTTACAATACACAACAACCTTTCCTATACGATTCCGCTTAATTAAAAAATCCCGATAGCTTTTAATGTCTTTCAAAGAAGTATACTTTATACTCAACAGATTTTTCCAATTAACAATATTGCGATTATCCGCTTGGATACATGCCCCTGTCGGGCCAACAGTGTCTCGGATCAATGTCAGAAGATGATCTGTAACAAATACATCGCTTTTATTATAAACATGAGAAATTCGGGCAAAAAGACGATCCGCATCATTTTTGCCGTGGCCCGGAACAAAGAAGCACATTCGAATGCTATCGTAATCACATCTTTCAACAAGTTCCGTTGCCCATTGGATTATGAATTGGTTTTTATTAGTTGCTCCGTTATCCATAAATAAGCATAAATGTCGGGCCCAGGAAGGCAGATTTTTATGTATGTAATGATCGACTAATGAAATAGTAGTATCTGCATTTTTGGAACCGGAGACCCGCTCATCGAAAACATATACAGAGTTTTTAAGAAGTGTGTGATCAACAATACCAAAAATATTATGTGATAACTTCCGCAGATAATAGGTTTCACTTGGCTGAGCAGAAACTCCCCAATGCTGAGTAAGCTTTGACTGCTGATAATCCAGTGAAAGAGAAAATACTATTTGGCTTTTAAGCTCCTGAAGATTAATTCTGTCTGCTTTTGACTCTCTTTTCTGCAATTCCTCAAAGTGACGGTACAGAGAATGACTCTTTCCGGTTTGCTGTCGGTAATGTTCAAGTTCGAATCCGGCGTCCGTCTTATGCTCTTCCAGCAACAGGCCGTATGATTCCGCAAGAGCTTTTCTTTCACGTATTTCAGCTTCACTGCCATTACCGTCCTGTTGTAAGCGTATTGAAATGGTTTCATGTCTTCTCTTTTGCTCCTGACACTCGGCGCACATTTCACAGTAATCTGTTTTATGGGGACAAATCGCATGTTTGGGTCTGTAACCTTTTAGCCATTTTTTTGCGGTCCCGTTTGAAATATTTTTATTGCCTTCAAGTGTGCGATTAAACTCGTATACCAAAGAACGCCTTTTCCAGTCCTCCGGTTTGTCTGCTTCACTTGCAGAAGGTGCGTTTATACGATTAAATTTCGAATTGAAAAAACAGAGAGGCCCGTGACTGCCAACCCTGCGTCCGTTTGACTGACTGTTATTATCAATAAAAGATAAAAAAAGGGAGAGAAGTTCTGCTTTATTATTGTTACCTTTTCCGTTATGAAGTTTTGGGGAAGAACGCAGCTCTACCATACTGCTGTCTTTCAAATTCTCCCACCAGACCAGGACGTTTGTTTCATTAGCAGGCGGAACAATATCACGGAACTGATCCCGTAAAACCTGATCTCAGTGTGTGCGGTAGATGTATTGAAAGCTCCAGAACCTGCATTTTTAAACAGCTCTAAGGATAAAAAACAAAAGGAATTCTATATCCGCCCAGGCAATCAGACCGAATCTTTGGATATGGAGCAGATGTATAAACATCTGCGAATGAAGAAATGGTTTTGAATAACAAAAATCAGATTTCCAAGACAACACATTGTGGTTGCTCTCTGTATTTAACAGATAAACCTGCTGGGTTTGCCGAAACTTGTAACAATAACTTCTTTTTTTGCTCTTGTTGCTGCTACATACAAAAGAGACCTTTCCTGGGTTTCAGCCTGTTTTTTTATCACCAAGTCATTTGTTGATGTCCAACTGTTTCTATGGGGTATGATTCCGTGATTAACCCCGGCAATAATTACAGTATCAAATTCAAGTCCTTTGACCCGGTGCATGGTTGCCAGTCTTACTCCTTTTTTTCTCCTGTTTTCAGCTTCATTGTTTTGGATAAAATAGATTTCTATATCCTTGCTTTTCAAAGCTTCTTC
>JAUCGD010000883.1 GCA_030377945.1 Desulfobacterales bacterium HSG17
ATTACAAATAATTTCTGGTTGCCTGTAAATTTTTTTTGCTCTGCTTCAGAAAAGAGTGTTGCAAGTTCCTGGCGCTGCAGACGGCTGACTGAAATTACTGCATGCCTGGAAATAGCTTTTAAAAGGGTCTGATCTTTTTTAGAAAACCCTTTGGGAGACAGACTGTTTATAAGACTTATGACACCAAGCAACCGTTTTTCATCATCAAGCAAAGGAAAACACAAGATAGATTTTGTTTTATACTGATTAATTTTATCAAAAGATTTATTAAATTTAAGACTCTTATATTTTTTGCTGAAATCGCCATAAACATTATCAATATTTATAACTCTTTTTTTCTTTCCACAGTATCCTGCTATGCTTGTATTATCCAGAGAAAGTCTGATTTTTTTCTGGGGTGTTCCATGATAAAATTCAGAATGAAGCTCATTTGTTTTTTTATCAAAAACATATATGGTGCATCTGTCTGCATTCAGCATATCAGCTGTTGTTTCAACAATAAGAGGCAGGACATCTCTCATATCCTCAAGCTTATACAGCTCAAGTGTAAAATTCATCAGTGCTTTGTATGCGCTCTTTGAAAAACTATTGTTCACAATATTTTAATCCTTGCCTTGTATTTAACAGACATATCCCCCTGTTTGCATAACTTTTAAATAGAAGCAGTGGCTGTTATTGGCTGTTTTCTGTTTCGTGCCTCAATCAATCCAACTGCGTAATTAACCCCGAAATCAGCATCACCTTTGACAACGGCATCGACTATATCAAAAGAGGGAGAATTCCTTGGAAGAATGGATACCTCAAGATTTTCATTTTCATAAAATCCATTTTTGTCTGCTGCATAAAATCCGGCAAACTGGGCCTGATGTTTCCAGACCAGCTGCACCGTCACTTTGTCCAGGGGCTCTCTCACATTCTCTGCTGTACATGGCCATAGAAAACTCAGCATCATAAATACCACAAATTTTTTAAGATTTTTTTTGTTCACAATCAAGAATATATTCCCCCAGTTTTTTATCATCACCCAAAATATGATTTAAAATCCAGTTGTTTAGTGTCACCAATAGAGTATCTATGGCCTGGTCATCATAATCGGAATATTTTTTCCTAAAAATCCTAAGCCTTTGTATTAAATCTTTATGTTCCTTTTTATGTGCTTTGGCATC
>JAUCGD010000884.1 GCA_030377945.1 Desulfobacterales bacterium HSG17
GATGAATTATTAACCTCTCCTAAAACTGACTATCTGAAGATGAAAAACTATAAGAGTAATTAACAGCAATTTTTCAAAGGTCTGCCTTAATTCTTTTGCCGCTATTCTTCAAAGGAGTAAAATTTTATTCCGATGCCGTAGCACGGGTTCTCTCCATCTTTTATCTTTTTGCATCTCATGACGTTTGCGTAAAAAACAGAACTAAACCGGTTCATTTTGATATTGACAAGCGTTCCGTTAATCAGTTCATACCTTGAGTTAAAATACATCCCGCCTTTACTCGAGTTAAACAGTCTAGCATTGTTGAATTCGGTTTTCTCTGCACAGGAGTATATGATATCTGCTTCATGATCGTATCGTTCGTGTAACCGTTTTTCTTTAAAAAGAGTCATGCCCCCTCCTATGAATAAATGGTTAAAAATATTTGATCCGAAATGAGGAAACAGGATCAGAACAGATCCGAATGAGAACAAAACCAAACAACACAGCTAAATCAATCTGATTTATACCTTTATCCTACCCATACCCCTGAAAAATGTCAATTTATTTGAGTCACCTGCTGTTACATCAAATAAATCAGTACTCCAGACTTTCCCTGTAATTTCTTTCCCCCTAATATCAGAATGATTTTTGGGCAAATTAATGCAAGTTATTATATTGTGACGACTCTTTATTTAATGGTTACAACTCCCCTGCCGATAAAACACCTATGGAAAATCATACCATCAAAAAATGCAATGATTGTCATCAGCCCCTTCGTATACCTGCAGATATTGGGGGAATGCTCATGCGTTGTCCGAGCTGCGGGCATGAATTCCATACAGATTTCAAACTCGGTGCGAAAATTCGGAAAAGTGGGAATGGTAAAGAACCTGCCCAGAGAATGCCCATCAAAAGTGCCCCGTCTACTTTCAAGATTATAGTATAATCTCTTCAGCTGAAATATCCTGATTCAGATTTTATACGTGCCCCACCTATTATGGCATGTCAGTTGAAAAAAATGATCATGATTTGTAAAATATTTAGTTGAGGCCTTTTACCAGGCAAAATATTATTACTTTTACTTAAAGGAGATTACCATGAAAACATCAAATGCAATAAAAACTTTTCTTGATTACCAGCAAATGAATTCAAAAAAAACACTATTAGAAATTATCAATATTTTT
>JAUCGD010000885.1 GCA_030377945.1 Desulfobacterales bacterium HSG17
TTTGAATCACACAGTATAGCATTTTTAGGCTTGACATTATAAGCTACAACACCTGAACCCATAAACGGCTCTATCCATTTTCCTGTAAAGTCATCAGGAACAATTGCCTTGATCCAAGGTACTAATTTTGTCTTAATTCCTTGGCATTTAATAGGTGGAACTGCTATTTTAGCCATCTGAATCTTTCTTAATTTTTTTTCTCTTTGCTGATCGTTTTGGAACTATAAGAGAAGTATCTCCGCCTCTGTACTTTACAAAATCGTTCAGTGAAGAAATCTTTTTGGTTTTACCATTTTCGTCTTTGATTGTTATTTGTCTGAAATTCATCCAATAATCGTCAAACCATTGTTCTCCGAGCTTACTGAACATTCCTTTCTTCTTCAGAATGTCAGAAATATTATTAATGCTTCCAATATTGGCAGTGTTACCGCTTCCGCCTTTATCGCTTGCAATTTTCCATTTTTCTGCAACAAAGAATTGAAAGTTTTTAACAACTGAAACGATTGACTGAAGTTCTCCAATATCATATGATTTTGTTTCATCAATTGTTGAACCGTCTGTGCGCTCATAAATGATACCCAAACAAAAATGTCCCTGATATTCGCTGTAAGGAAATTGAATGTTTTTGGTACTCGTTCTGTTTGTAAAATATTTTCCATGAGAACCAAGAGTGAAACCGTTGCATATTTCAGGATTACCAGGTTTTCGATAGGTTGTTTTGAGGTCAACCGCAAATTTTACTGATTCATCATCTGCTTTAACAAATGAAATATCAGGATAATAATTTTGATGGTCGGCAAGAACCAGTTTGTATCCATTCTCTTCAGCAAATTTCAATATTTTAGGGAAAAGATGTATTTCCAATATTTTTGATACGATTTTGGTATCTGAGGAAATAGTGTAAACATTTCTGAATACATCAATAAAGCCTTTTACTGTCCATTGTCCATCATCAGTACTTACATATTTTTTCAAGGTGTTTATAAATTTGATCAGATCGGATTCAAATTTTTCTTTTTCGTTCATTCATTATTTCCTGTAATTATTATTATAAAGCCATCTAACGCTAAGCTAACCGGCGCAAAAGGGTGGAGGGAGCGATAGCGACCGGAACCCTTTTGCGTCCGAGTTCAGCGCCGGGTTATAGCGCATTTCTATTTTATTTC
>JAUCGD010000886.1 GCA_030377945.1 Desulfobacterales bacterium HSG17
AGAGCAACTTAAAGACAAAGATGTTCATATTGCCAATATTGAAGCAGAATTGACTTTGATAAAAAATTCAAACTCATGGCGATATTTAGAATTTTACCGAAAAATAATTTATAATAAACTGCCTGAAAAATTCCCTTTGCTTAAAAATGCTATATTAACCCTCAAAAATGAAGGGATTAGCAGTTTTTATATAAAAATGATAGGGTTTTTGAATAAAAATAAAAATATTGCATCGTTTGGTATGATTAAAAATGTTTATGATCACTGGCTTGAGAGAAACAGCTTATCAGGAAAAAAAGCGGCAGAAATCAATAAAGAAATTGCATCTTTTTCATATAAACCCAGAATAAGTATTATTATGCCTGTTTATAATGTAGATGAAACCTGGCTTGAAAAAGCAATAATCTCTGTAATTGATCAGGCGTACTCAAATTGGGAACTATGCATTGCCGATGATGCATCAACCCGGAAACATATCAGAAAATTGCTGAATAAGTATTCTGCTAAGGATAAGCGTATAAAGGTAAAATATTTACAAAAGAATATGGGCATTTCAGGAGCTTCCAATGAAGCACTCTCTATTGCAAGCGGAGAGTATGTGGGCTTATTGGATAATGATGATGAATTGACTAAAGATGCTCTTTATGAGTATGTAAAATTATTAAATCAACATCAAGATGCCGAGCTAATTTACAGTGATGAAGATAAGATTGATGTAAATGGAAAACAAATGGAACCCTTTTTTAAACCTGATTATTCACCTGATTTATTATTATCTATGAATTACATATGTCACTTCAGTATGTTTAAACGATTGCTTCTTAATAAAATCGGTGGATTCAGGCTTGGATATGAAGGCTCGCAGGACTATGATCTTATTTTAAGATATCTAGAAAAAACAAGGCCGGATAGAATTTTTCATATTCCCAAAATACTTTATCACTGGAGAAAGATACCTGGATCAGCTGCGGCAGTTGTTGATGCAAAAAATTATGCCTTTATTTCTGCAAAAAATGCTTTAAGTGATTATCTGGAGAGAAATAAAATAGAAGGGGAGGTTACTGACGGTATTTTTTTAGGGTCTTACAGAGTTAAACGATCAATAAAATCAGATAGTAAAATATCAATTATCATACCTTTTAGAGATAAAGTCACTTTGCTT
>JAUCGD010000887.1 GCA_030377945.1 Desulfobacterales bacterium HSG17
TTCATTATCTGCCAGAGCTTTATATTTATAATATTTTATCATAATCATTAAAAAGTAACCGCCTTGTAATAATTAGTTGTAAAACTTTTTGCCTGTCCTTTGATATTCCATGTCACAATCATATTTACGTTTTTTACATTGGGTATTGGGACTGAATCGGTAATTGTCCAGTTGACTGTATATATCCCCTGGACTATATTTCCAGTTGTCCCATTAACAAGAGATGCATCATCATAGGCAGTAGCCATTATATTTTCTATTTCAGATACACCCCGGGTAGAACCGTCAGTATATTTTCCTGCAACATTATTAGCGTTTATTGAGGTTATCTGCATTTTTGACAGACCAAGGATACCTACGGCAAGGATTACAATGGCAATAAGTACCTCAATGATTGTGAATCCAGCATCATAACTATTTTGCTTTGTGCTTTGTTTAATTAACCGTTTAAAAATCATGTTATAAACGCCTTTAAATTAAAATTATTTAACTTGCATGCTATAATCCAAGATTCCTGCATTGTACTATTTTTGTCAAAGTACGCCCATTGGTGATAACTTGACTGGGTTGCTCTGGTATAGCAGTAATGGTTATCCTTATAGATCTGATATCTGTTAATCTTGAAGCTGGTACCGCAGGTATCGCAACGCTTGTGAAAGGTATTTGAGTTCTGGTAGCATCAAAATATACAAATGACAAACCTTGAATGTTTCCTGCAATAGTATCTAACCTTGCTCCATTCCTTCGTCCAAGATCATCAAGAGCAGTATCAATATCATTACTTGAATCATAGAGATCATATGCAATGGTTTTAAGTTCGCCAGGTTCATCTACATTTGAATCAGTACAATCATCAGGGGCTGTACTGTCACCATCATTATCAATGCAGTCATTATCTGCCACTGAAGTGAATGTCAGTGGATTGCCATTAGATCCGTTACCAGCATTTGTTATCCCGACCCCACTAATATTATTAGGATTATAACCAGCCATTCTTATTTCATTTGTAATGAAATATAATGCAGCTCTTATATTCTGTTGCATTTCAACAATCTGTTGCTGGGCACGATGAGTTTTCTGTTGATTCTGGTAAGCAGAAAAAATTCCTGCTGAAACAATAGTTGTAATAGCCATGGCTATTAAAAGCTCAATTATTGTAAA
>JAUCGD010000116.1 GCA_030377945.1 Desulfobacterales bacterium HSG17
CTTCAACATCATCATCGAGTTCATCAATTTCTTCCAACTCTTCATCTTCGTCAAGCTCAACTTCTTCAACCTCGTCATCAAAATCTTCATCAATTTCTTCTAGTTCATCATCTTCATCTAATTCAATAAAAGCAATCAGTGCTGAAAAATTATGTAAAGGTCTGCACAGTGTTTTAGACAAATGCTGTTGCGAATTTGTCTGAACAATTTGAACTTTCAGCATTTCAGTTTCAATCAGATCTTTTAACCGGGTTTTGACCTCATCTTTTTTATATGCATGTAACAATATTTTCATTAGTGCCTATTCTCTTTTCTTTAACAAATCATCGTTTTGTTAGGGTTGAAACTGAACATCAGCCCAATGTAAAATCCTCTATTTTTCCAGAAGAGCCCTGATTTCAGTGATTAAATCACTGGTTTTAAAAGGTTTCATCAAATATTTATCTGCACCAATTTGACGTGCGATCGTTTCATCCATCTGGTTGCTGAAACCTGAACAGATGATGACCGGGATTGTTTTATTCAGACTCCTGATAACCTCTATTAAATCTGATCCGGATTTTTCCGGCATTGCCATATCAGTGACCACCAGATCAAATCGATTCGGAGCAGTCTTGAATGTTTCAATTGCCTCAATACCGTCACAAAAAACAACAACCTCATACCCATGTCTTTCTAAAAAATCTTTACATGAAACCCGAATTGCTTCTTCATCATCAACAATCATGATGGTTTCATTGCCATGCAAATCCTGCTTACATTCCAGGTTGGATATGTTTTTTTTTGCCTGCCTTTCAACAATTGGAAAATAAAGAGAAAATTGCGTGCCTGTTCCAATGGTACTCGACACATTCAGAAAGCCCTCGTGTTCATCTACAATTGCTTGCACGATAGGTATTCCAAGTCCTGTTCCTTGTCCGACTTTCTTTGTCGTAAAATAAGGTTCAAATGCTTTTTCCAGTGTTTCGGCATCCATTCCGCAGCCGGTATCACTGATTTTCAGCGCGAGATACCTGCCAGGAGGCATTTCCCCGTTTTTTAGAAATTTGGATTCCAATATATGGACATCATCCAGTGATACCGTCAGAGTCCCTCCTGATTTTTCCATGGCGTGATACGCATTTGTACAAAGGTTCATGACCACCTGATGGATTTTAATCGGGTCTGCTAATATCAATGATCGAGAAGTCAGTTTATTTTGGATTTTTATATTCGCAGGTATTGAAGAACGTATCAGTTTGAGGACCTCATTGATTTCCAGATAAATACATAGATAGTTTTTTTTGTATTCTGTCTGCCTGCTGAATGTTAATATTTGCTGTACCAGTTCAGCTGCTCTTTGTGAGGCTTTCACGATATTTGCGAGGCAGTCAAGGGTTTTATCCTGATTTTTTATATTGATTTGAGCCAACTGGCTGTATCCAAACATCCCGGACAGAATATTATTAAAATCATGGGCAATACCGCCTGAAAGCGTTCCAATTGCCTCCATTTTCTGTGATTGGTGGAGTTGCTTTTCAATTTCTTTTTGTTTGGTAATATCTCTTTGGATCGAAACAAATGCCGATATTTTGTTTTTTGAATCTGCAATTGGCGTAATTGTGGTGTCATGCTGGATTATACTACCATTTTTCTTTCTGTTTTTCAGTATCCCTTTCCAAGGGTTGCCATTAAGTATGGTATCCCATAATTCCTTGTAGTAAGCTCGATCATGAAAACCACTTTTCAAAACAGACGGTGTCTTTCCGATGACTTCACCTGAAGAATAACCGGTGTTCTGTTCAAAAGAGGAATTGACATATTGAATGATTCCTTTTGGAGAGGTGATAACGACTTCCTCATCTGCCTGCCCAATTACCTCAGCAAACTGCATAAGCTGCTCTTCTCGGGCTTTCTTCTCGGTAATATCCTCTAAAATCCCATCTATATAGCGAATGTTTCCATTCTTTTCTTCCATAGTACGGGTAGAAATAGAAACCCACGCATTTTGACCGCCAATTTTTTTCATTCGGCATTTAAAGCCGTTAACTTCTTTTTCTTGGAGTGTCCTGCTGATTAATTTATGCCGGTCTTCCGGATTCTGGTAGAAATCTTCTGAGCTATGTTGACCGATATCATAATCAGAAGGAATGTTCAGCAAATCTAACAGGAAGCTGTTGTATTCAACAATGTTTCCATCAACACCCAACCTGAAAGACCCGATCGGAATATTATTATTTAAAGATCGATATTTTTCCTCACTTTTGCGGAGCAGATGCTCTGTTCTCTTATGTTCATCTATCTCTCCTTCAAGTTTCTTGTTTGATTTAAACAATTCTTTTTGGCGATTTTTAATTTTAATCGACATTTGCTGAAAGCTGTCTAACACATCTTTCAGTTCCCAATAAACGCCTGTTGTCACATTAAAGTCATAATTGCCGTCAGCAATGGCTTTAATCCGGGCTGAAAAATCCAACAATGGATTTTGAAGGAAATAATTCGCACAGAAAATGACAGATAGAACAATTCCGATAATGACCATAGTAATGTTCACAATACCCGCGATGATCCATTTCTTTTGCTGTTGTAGAAAGCCGGTATTTTTCAAGGATAGTTTAAAGGAGCCAATAACCTGTTTGCGAAAAGTGATATTGTTCTCCTGGCCAGAATATCTCCATTCATCTGGTTTTCCCGCTAAAAAAATTTGATTTTCTTTGGCATCTTTTATAGATAAAAAAGATATACTGTCAATCTTCATCATCATCTGCCCTATTTTTTTTATTGCCATGGAATCATAGTTCCATAACGGTAGTTGAAGGGTGTCAGCCAGAAAAGTAATATGCTGAACCCGCTCCTGATCGATTTCTCTCTGATTGTTTTTGAATTTAACGGTAAGAAAAAGTGATAGTGAGACGATAGAGATCAACAAGACAGCCAGAACAATAACCACTATCATTTTTCTGGCTAAAGAGTTTTCCCTTAATACTTTTATATACTTTGTTTTATGAACGTATCTCATAATTGTTATTTCCTGTCTTTTAAACCATATTTTGAAAGAATTTTTTTGAATTCACCTGTTTCCTTGAGATTCACTATTCCCTGGCTCAATATTTTTGCATATGTTTTTGACTTTGGTAATTTTGGAGAAAAAGCGATATAAATTGATGACGATTCCGTAGTATACCCTGCTAAAACAATCTGATCGAGAACATTCATTTGTCGGGCAACATTTAAAATAACATTCTCATTGTCAACAACGGTGTCGATTCGTCCGTCGATTAGTTTTAGAATATTTCTTTCAAGCGGATTTTCGCCCGTCATAATTTGAACTCTGTCTAAATTGTTCTGATGGATATGGATATAATCAAGGAGCCACTGAATGTATGCATACCCTTCAATCACACCGATAGAACGATGTTTAATATCGTTTTTTTGAATAAATTGCCAAGAGGAGCCTTTTTTAACATAAAAAGCATCATAAAATTTAAACAACTCTTCTGAAGGGAATATAAAGTCTGACGCCTCAGCTTTAGTCGCTCCAATAATACCACTATAAAGCCCTTTCCGTGTCATCTCAACCGCACGTTTCCAGGGTAGAATTTCGTAGACAATATGGATGCCATTCTTTTCAAACACAGTTCTTGCCACATCCACTATAAAACCTTCATTATTGGAATCAGGAACTCCGTTAAACGGTGGCCATTCATCCGCTACGAGTGATATTGTCTCTGCCTGCACTGCAGAAATGAAGAATGGTATGATAATGAGAACTATCAGGCATGCTTTTTTTATTGATTTAAACATATTCGTCATCTTTTTTTTACAGGTGAATCTTTTAGCTATTGAAGCTGGATCAGAATTTGGAAAATATTTCACTACAATCCCCGCAGATCGTATGTGTGAAATCTGCATCGGTGTGCTCGCGGACATAAGCTTCAAGGGGCCACCATTTCTCATTATCATCTCGTATTCTTTTGCAGGCGCTGCAGATTGGTAAAAGGCCGGTAAGAATCTTGTTTTCTTTCAAAAGCCTTTCGTTTTCGGCAACCATTTTCCCAAGCCTGATAATTGTATCTTCCTTTTCCTGTTCAGCTTTTTTGCGCTCTGAAATATCTTTTGATACGCCAATCAGTTTCAATACACCTTCAGACGTTTCAAAAAATCTTGCCTTTATTTCCACCCAGTATAAACGGCCGGTTTCATGAATCATTTCCATTTCAATGGCACGAACTTTTTTTTGGGATGATTTAAAATTCGAAATTTCTTCAGCTAAATCTTTAATTGCAGCTCTAAAAGTATCTTGGGACATCGTTTTCTGAACAGACTGGCCGATATATTCTTCAGCACTGTATCCACTTATACTTCTGATTGACTCACTTATATATTCAAACGTAAGCGTATGTATGTCTACAGACCAGACCGCGTCTGCCAGATCTCTGGAGAGAACAGCGTGTATTGTTTCTAATTCAATTGCTTTATTGACCCCTGTGTTCATAAAATTGAATCTCCTTAAATATTTTTTAAACCCTGATAAACCGCAAGGCGGTTTCATCAGATATTTTTAATTTTTTTAATGATTCATAACCATACTATCTGAAAATACGTAATTTGCAGGAAATATGCCAATTTAAAATTTTTTAATTTTAATAACAAAAACAATATGTTATATTTTTTGGCTCTAATTTGAATAAAAAAAATCATCAGAATTCTTGTAAACAAGAAAGAAGATTATTCCAGTTTATAAGAATGCCCAATGGAAAAGAGCTGATGGTATAAGAATATTGTTTTATTGGTTGGAACTGAATCCGGGAAGATTATGTTTGCTCAGCAATGCATATAGTCTGGCCTGGGAGATGCCTGATAAATGGCGGGCTGCATTTCTGTCACCGCCTGCTTTTTCCAGAAGGCGTTTGAGATATTCCCTATCAAGCTGTTTCCGGCACTCATTCAGCGAAGGAAATTCCCCATCATCGTTCAGCACCTTCTCGATCATTGGCTGGGTATCCTCCTGCACAGGTGTCTCAAACGTTAAATTTGAAATCCTGTAATCCGATGGGAGATGTTTTGATACCAGAGTCGGATCATTCCCAGCCGAAGCAAGGGCATAGTCTAAAACATTTAGAAGTTCTCTGATGTTTCCAGGCCAACTGTTTGACGACAGCGTTTCAAGGAATTCCTTGGATATGGCCTTGGCTTCAAGTTTATATCTGTTTGACAGTTCATGAATCTTTTTTAAAACAATGTCTTCAATATCTTTTCCCCTGTCACGCAGTGGTGGCAGATGAATTTCCATGGCCCGTATCCGATAAAGGAAGTCTTCCCTGAACTGTTTTTCTTTGATCATTTGATCCAGAGAAAGATTAGTCGCAGAAATAAGGCGGATATCCACTTTAATCTCTTTTTTTCCGCCGATGGGTCGAACAACCCTTTCCTGGAGTGTTCTCAAAAGAGCCTTTTGCATCGACAAAGGCAGATCACCAACCTCGTCTAACATCAAGGTACCACCGTCCGCCTGTACGATAAGACCTTCCTGTTTATGAGTAGCGCCTGTGAAGGCGCCTTTCTCATGCCCGAAAAGGGTACTTTCAATCAATGTCTCGGTAAGAGACCCGCAGTCTACAGGAACAAATGGCTTTGAAGCCCGCTTGCTGTTTTCATGAATCGCCCTGGCAAACAATTCTTTGCCGGTGCCGGTTTCACCGGTGACAAGGACACTGGCATCAGTTGAGGCAGCCTTGCCTACTTCATCCAGGCATTGCTGGAGTGCAGAGGATTCTCCAATTATCCTGGCCCGTTTCAATGGGATTACTTTTGCGGAAGCTAACTTTTCCTTTCGATACTGCAACGCCCTTTGAATCGGAAGAGAGACGTCATCAAGACGAAATGGTTTCTGTACAAAATCCCATGCCCCGTTTTTAAATGCGATTTCAGCTCCCCGAACATCGCCGGTTCCGGTAATGATAATTATTTCAGGGGAAGATGGCAAGTTAACAAGATCCGGCATGATGTCCAAGCCGTTGCCATCAGGCAATTCAAGATCGAGCAGGATAATATCAAAATTATTTTCGTTGCTTAATATTTTTGCTTCCTTGATTCTTTTTGCAGTAACGGTTTCACAACCCATTTTTTCAAGAATGGTTTCAAAAAACATACAGATTTTGGGGTCATCATCGACAATCAGTATATGAATCATAATATCCTCTGCTATTATTTTTTACCAATCACTTTATCAACAAGTATTGAAAGCTCGCTGGCAATCATCGGTTTCATCACCATGTCCAAAATACCAACAGACTTACATTTTTCTTTTGTCAACCCATGACTGAAGCCCGTACACAAAACGATAGGGATATCTGGATTGATTTCTCTAATTTGTTTTGCCAGATCAAGACCGTTCAAATGAGGCATGGTCATGTCTGTCAATATCAGGTCATAAGAATCTGGATTATTTTTAACTGTTTCAACGGCATTAATACTGTTTGTCTCACCAGTAACTGAATATCCAAAATCACTTAAAAGTTCACAAGTGCTGTCGACAATGGAATTTTCATCATCAACAACTAGAATATTTCCCTGGCCAGTTTTCAATACGCTTTTACCATCTTCTTCAGGTGCTGTACTTTGACTGTGTTCCGGCAGAAGAATTTTGAATGTTGTTCCAACACCCTCCTCACTGTAAACCGATATGCCGCCTCCCATTTCTTTGAGAATGCCATATACGTTTGCCAGTCCCATTCCTGTCCCTTCTTCCCGTTCTTTTGTTGTAAAAAAAGGTTCAAAAACCCGATCAATAATTTTTCGGGGAATACCGCATCCGGTATCGGAAATAGTCAGCCGGAGATAATTTCCAGGAGGCGTTTTTCCAAAAAATCCGGTCTGGGTTTCATCCAGGATAACACTGTCCACTGTAACTTCAAGGACCCCGCCTTTGTCTTTCATTGCATGACCTGCATTTGTAAAAAGATTCATCAAAATCTGATGTATCTGAATTGAATTTCCCAATACCTGTTCCTGTTCAATTTTTAAATCATGTCGGATTTCTATATTGACTGGCAGTGAAGCGCGTATAAACTTCAATGTTTCTTTGACAATTGGATTAATGCCTATCGGTTGTTTTTTTGCATCAGTTTTTCTGCTGAATGTCAGGATATGCTTGACGAGATCCCTTGCTCTCAAACTGGAAGAGGAAACCTCGTTCAGGTATTTTTTTAAAGATTTATTATCTCCTGCTTCGAGTATAGCCAGATCTGTGAACCCCATCAAGCCCGACAGGATATTGTTGAAATCATGTGCGATTCCTCCGGCCAAAATTCCAATCGCTTCCATTTTCCTTGCCTGTGTCAAATGTTCCTGAAGTTTTTCTCTTTCTTTTTCTGCCTGTTTTTTTTCTGATATATCCTGCAATGCCCCAGTGATACGGGTACTTCTTCCAATACCATTCCTTATAGCCTCTCCGGTAGCACGTACCCAGCGACGTCTGTTTTTTGCCGTGATGATTTCGAATTCTTCATCGAAGCGCTCCCCTTCGTTAATACAACGTTTGTAAACATTTAAAATTTTATCCTGCCACTCTGGTGCAATAAATTCCCAGAGTTCATTAAAAGAAGGAGTAAAACCAGGCTTTTTGTCAAGGATTGTGCCCATCTCATCCGACAATATTAGGGACTGACTTACGAGATCGATACTCCAAGCGCCGACTTTTGCTATTCTTCCTGCCTCCCGTAAAAGTTGTGTATTTCTTGTTAAAGCATTTTCTGCTTTTTTACGGTCAGTGATATCCACGATGGACGACAATATGGCTTTTTCACCTTCCCAGTTGATCAAACAACTTGAAAACAGAATATGATTTTCGGAACCATTCTGATATACAGTCGTTTCAACACAGTTTACAGAACCATTTTTTTTTATTTCAGATACAATTTTTTCTTTTTGTTTCGGGTTGATAGATCTTCCAAGGTCGTCCATGGTTCGGCTGATAATTTTATCCAATGGCGTTTCAATTGATTCACAGAAATAGTTGTTGGCCAATAGAATCCGATCACTCATGTCATTGATCACGCAGGAGAATGGTAAAATGTTAAAAAGCGTATGAAACTGTTCCAGACTCTCAGTTAAATCTTTTTGGAAATTCTGCCGCACAACATTTGCCTGTTCGAGATTCTTCTTTTTATTTTTTAAGTCAATGACCACTCGGGCAAGGTTCTTTTCGATCTTTCTACGTTTAAAGATATTAACGACCGCAAATAGTAACGTCACAATTAAAATGACAATAACGGTGGCTATCGACCATATCAGGAGTCTGTTCTCTCTGTAAAATGATCTGGGATTATTCAGTATGATGCTGTTTTCCGGAAGTGAGGATCGTTGAATGTTGAACCTTTCAAGCTCGAAATGATCAAAAACGTATTTGTTGGGGCTTAACTCCACAACTTTAAACTGTTCAACGGGGGTGCCAGATATTATTTGAAAAACAATGTCTGCAGCAACTTTGCCCTGTTCAAAATGACTGATGACTTTTCCACCTGTAAGCCCATCGCCGATTCCATGATACCACAAATGAAAAATCGGTAGATTGACCGATCCTTTGATTTTATCCAAGCTTTCTTCAAATAGATACGTCCTGTTGTTTTTGTCTTTAAAGGCTGAAAGGAGCAGTAGAGAGCTGTCGTTTTCAACAGTACTCAATGATTCTATAAATTCTGGCCAACTTTGGCTGGCAAGAGATATTTCCAAAAATTCATGCGACTTAAATTTTTCCCCCACTTTATAAAAACTCTTTAAATCAGCCTGCCCGGATGGTGTGTTATCCACAATCGCAACAATACGATTTGCCATTGGGCAAAGCTTGATCATCAATTCAATAGTTTCTAAGATGGATACAGCTTCTACTACCCCAGTGATCTGGGGACTTTCATTCTGAGATAGAGCGATTTCAATATTGTTAACCCCTAAAAAAACTATCGGTATGTTTTTAAAAAATCGATTTTGATGTTCAATTGCAAAATTCAGGGCATTGTCGTCTGCTACAATTATAGCATCGTATGGATCTGAGTTCTTCAGTTTATAACTTAAAGAATTCAGAAATAGAATCGTTTGCTCTTTTTGCTGAAATCTTTTGGAATCCATATGCTCAATATCGAGTAGAATATTTTTCCGATCAAAAACTGATTTTATTCCATTGACCTGTTGGAAAAAGGTCGGAAAACCTGGATGGTAGGAACTGATAAAAAGAACTCTATTGTGGTGATCGGCAAAAGATGACACAGCAAAAAACATTATGCTCCCTAGAATGCAAACTAAAGAATAACGCTTCCATGTAAAAACATTTGACATGCTTTGTCTTAAC
>JAUCGD010000888.1 GCA_030377945.1 Desulfobacterales bacterium HSG17
TGTCAATCTATTTTTCAGATTCAATATGTGCAGTGAAAAAGTAAGGCTCTGGAATTTCGTTAACCGATCGCAACAGGGGAACTGTAAAGATATTTTTTCCACCACAGGGGACAAAAAGGATTATGGATTAGGAAGTACGGATTCAGTGGCGACTGAAAGCTATATTTAAATTTCGAGATTGACCACAGAAAATCGGGAAAAAGCCCGAGTAGCATTGTCAACAGGATCAAAAGCGATAGATTTTGCCGGCTTTGAGCACCGTGGTTTGCGCATTAATTTCCGTTTGCATGCGCATTAAGGCATGATCGCAGCTATCATGGCCGGAGAGAAAAACATTCTTGGAATTTGTTTCATTAAATGAGGAAATAGTTTTACTCAAATCATCATCCGTGATCCTTTGCCAAACCTGTTTGCCGGTGCCGATAAAGGTTTGAATTTAAATGCCGGCACGGTTACCCCTGCGCCCGGTGACCGGGAAATGAAATCCGCCGCCGATTGCATAAATATCTTCATTGGAAAGGCGTCTGACCATCTGTACGATGACTTCAATGGTCGGATGCCCGCATCCCGTAAAAACCACCAGACCCTGCTTTATGGGGAAGAAAGCAGGGTTTCCCCTTTGGAGATCCCAATGCTTCAGGTAACATCACGGATTATAGCCGATGGGCTTTCAAGCCCCCCATGTGATCGGCATGAAAATGGAAGATCGCCAAGGCATCAATCTGCTCCCATGTTATTTCCATTTTTGTCGCATTATGTGCCAGCGCCTTACTTTCAGGACCAAAACCCACATCAAAAAGCAGTGAGCCTTGATCTGTTCGGAATAAATAGCAGACAGCAGCATCACCCCTAAAACCGTAAAAAACACAAAGCCGACAATAAAATGACATAGATCAGATCATCTGTGTTAGAAACAATTTGGAAAACCGCTCCTTGATGATATTATGTCATTAATTGAAGTTTATTATTTAATAATGTCCGTCACACTTTATGGAATCACTATGAAAAAAACGTTTAATTTGACCCATCCAAAAATTAAAGTTCCAAGGCTTGTTGAAGCAATCAAATTTGAAGTTAAAAAATATATAAAAAGAGAACGTAAAAAGAAACTACCAAAAAATGTCGATTTTTGGGATTTTGATTGTCGGTACGGCACTGAT
>JAUCGD010000889.1 GCA_030377945.1 Desulfobacterales bacterium HSG17
AATTTATTTGCAGCACTGCTCCAGGATGCGGCTGATAATGTGGCAATTATTCCGGCAGTGTCATACGGCATTGCCCTGGCAGCTAAGAATGTAAAATTGGAAAGAGGGCAGTCCATTGTTGTACTTGAAGACCAGTTCCCTTCAAATATTTATTCCTGGCATGGGGCTGCAAAAGAAAAAGGGGCATTCATTATTGTTGTTAAAAGACCTGAACACAGCAACTGGACTTCGGCAGTGCTGGATGCAATTAGTGAAAATACTGCTGTTGCTGCCCTGCCTAACTGCCACTGGACAGACGGAACCTTTATTGATCTGCTAAAGGTCGGTGAAAAATGCCGATCTGTGGGTGCTGCCCTTGTTGTGGATGGAACCCAGTCCCTGGGAGCAATGCCGTTTTCCATTTCACAGATTCAGCCGGATTTTTTAATAACCACAGCCCATAAATGGCTTTTAGGCCCATATAGCCTTGGATTCTGTTATGCTGCACCAAAATACCACAATGGTATCCCCCTGGAAGAAAACTGGCTTAACCGGGCAGGGTCCGAAGATTTTTCCAGGCTTGTGGATTACCGAGATGAATACCAGGCAGGAGCCAGACGATTTGACATGGGAGAGGCCAGCAACTTTATTCTTGCCCCTGTTGCAGCAGCAGGCCTTGAGCAATTGCTTGAATGGAAGGTGGAAAATATTGCTGCAACCTTAAAGGCAAAAACCGATTATTTGGCAGAAAAGGCAGCTGAGATAGGTATGAAAACAGCCCAGGCAGATGCACGCAGCCCTCATATGCTGGGAATACTGCTGCCCGACGGAATGGCAAAAGTTCTTTCTGCCAGACTGGCCGCAGAAAAGATATATGTCAGCGTAAGAGGAGATTCCATCCGTATTGCTCCCAATGTTTATAATGATGATGATGATCTTGAAAGATTTTTAAAAGTATTGAAAAATAGTTCTGGATTATAACCCGGATTATAACAAGGAGGCCTCATGCAGGCAGCTGGTCAAAGAAAATCATTTTCCATAAATGAATATCATAAAATTGGTAGTGCTTAAGATGTAGTGGTAGGTTTTTCTGGACAATTTTTCAGGCCAATGTTAGCATTATCTTAAAAAATGACATTCAAGGAGGATCAAAATGAACTGCCCAGTTTGTAAATCGACA
>JAUCGD010000890.1 GCA_030377945.1 Desulfobacterales bacterium HSG17
AGAAATTATCCCCTACTGAAATTACAGGGCTGTTAAATGAGTTTTTAACAGAAATGACTGATATTATTTTAAAATATGAAGGAACTGTTGATAAATATGAAGGAGATGCCATTATTGCCTTTTTCGGTGCTCCCAATTATATAGATAATCAGGCTGAAACTGCATGTAAGGTCTGTATTGAAATGCAGAAAAAGCTGGTTGAGCTTCGTGAAAAATGGAAAACTGAAAAAAGACCTCAAATGAAAATGAGAATCGGTATGTGTACAGGGTTTGCAGTTGTTGGTAATCTGGGATCAAAAAGCCGAATGGATTATACAATGATCGGGGATACGGTTAATACTGCTGCAAGACTTGAGGGAGCCAACAAGCTTTACGGTTCTTACAGTATTGTCAGCGAGACAACAGCTATGGAAGCAGGAACTAATATCATACTCAGAGAGCTTGATCTTATACTTACCGTTGGAAAAAAGAAACCCATTAAAATTTATGAAATCATAGGTCTCAGGAATGATATTGATGAAAATACAAGTCATGCATTAACATATTTTAATGCAGGACTTGAGCAGTACAGGAAACAAAACTGGGCACCGGCCATTGAAATTTTTGAAAAAACCCTGGGTTTAATTCCCGATGATGAACCAAGCAAGGCCATGATAAAGCGCTGTAATGAATATAAAGAAACCCCTCCTCCTGAAAACTGGGGAGGGGTTTATACTTCCAGAGTTAAATAAAAAACCGAATTTAAAAATAAAAGCATAACGATAAGCTAACCGAAACCCTTTTGCGTCCGAGTTCAGCACAGCAACAATTTATTTTTTTACGCCGGAACATTCATGCTAGGAAATGGTAAATCGGAAATAGTATGAACGTTTAATTCTACCAATGATTACAAGACAGCTAACTGGGCTTGCAATGCCTCTTCCATAGTAGGCGCAACAACAGATACAGTGCTTTGAGACATATTAATTTTTCCGGATTCATCTTCAAGTTCAGGACTAACTTCACTTTTTGATTGAATCTGTTTCAAAGCTTGCTTAAGCATGGCTTCCACATCAGGCGTTCCATCACTCGCTATATGAGCAGCTTTTATCCATATTTTAGTCTGTTTTTTGGAATCATCAGGATAAAATACAACAGGAAATAAAACAGCCTTTCCTT
>JAUCGD010000891.1 GCA_030377945.1 Desulfobacterales bacterium HSG17
TCAAAATCAATTTCCTCCAGCTGCAGTTGACCGGATTCGATTTTGGAAAAGTCCAGGATATCGTTGATGATCGACAACAAAGAATCCGCGCTGAATTTGATGGTCTCGGCAAAATCATGTTGATCTGTGTTCAGGGTAGTATCGAGCATCAGCTCGGTCATGCCGATGATGCCGTTCATCGGTGTTCGAATTTCATGACTCATATTGGCCAGAAATTCACTTTTGGCTTCGGTTGCGGCTTCTGCTGCTTCTTTTGCCTTTTTCAGTTCCTCCTCAACCCGCACGGTTTGAGAGATGTCCACCAGAAAACCGTTTATGCCGGTTGGCCGGCGTTCCGCATTGCGCACCAAGCGAGCGTTGGAATGGACCCAGAATGTAGACCCATCGCGCCTCTTTAGTTCCATTTTATAATTGTTAAGGTGTTCCTGCTCCAGCAAATAGAAAAAAAAGTCTTCGCTTTGGCGTGTATTCGCGAAAATCTGCCCCACCATATCATCCATTTGGGCAATCAATTTTTCAGGAGATTCATATCCCAAAAGCCAGGCAAATTCCGGATTGGCGCTAACAATTTTCCCCTCAAGACTCGCCTGGTATATGCCGATGGGGGCATCCTGGAAAATATTGTTGTAATCTCCTCGAGCCTTTTGCACCTCCTCTTTCATCCGGGTTTGATCTGTTACGTCACACCCGATCATATTGATACCGCACACATTTCCGGATACATCCAGCAAGGGGTCGCATACCCATTCACAAATGACTTGTTCATCGCCGTCCGAAAAGTGAGCGATGGTTATGTGTCGTTTGGAAGATTGCCCTAAAATATCAAATAAAAAAGTGGATATTGACTCACGAATCTCATACGGTACCAAGTGTTCGCAAAAGTTTTCACCGTGAGCGCTTTCACCAGGGGCATTAAAAATTGTTTCTGCAGAAGGGTTCCAATCCGTAATTTCAAGATCGGTGTTTAATGAGAGGCAAGCCAAGGGAATTTGTTTTTTAAATCGAGCCCAATTTTTTTTAAGGTATTTATTTTCAACTTCTAATTGCCGGACACGTTCCTGAAGGTCCTCTTGACTCGTCAGCCTTGAATTTTGCTGTGATTCAGTAGACATGCGATAGCCCAAAAAGTATTAAAACTGCTTCTATTATTGAAAACCA
>JAUCGD010000892.1 GCA_030377945.1 Desulfobacterales bacterium HSG17
TCACCCTTTTAGATATTAAAAATATTCAAGTAACCTGTCTGGACGAATTTGACCAGTTATTCAAAAAAGAAATACTTAAAAAACCCCTGATCCTTATAATGGACGAATTTGATGCTTTGGCAGAAGATGCTAACAGCGGTATTGCAGGGGTATTCCGAAATATCCATCATATCCGTAAAAAAGACACGAACCCTTCAGAGAAAAAGGAATACCTGCTCCACGGTGTTGCCCTGATCGGCGTGAGAAGTGTGCTTGGCATTGAAAATACTAAAGGTTCCCCCTTTAATGTTCAGCGCAGCCTCCATATTCCAGAATTGACCTATGAAGAAACAAATTCCATGTTTAAATGCTATGAAAAAGAAAACAGTCATGTAATTGAACAAGATGTTATTGACAGAATATACAAAGAAACAAAAGGACAACCCGGACTGGTCTCATGGTTTGGCGAACTGCTGACCGAAGGTTTTGAATATTTTCAACCTGATTTTACCAGGCCCCTGACAATATTTGACTTTGAAAAAGTATATGCAGCAGCAATCCAGGTCTTGCCCAACAACAACATCCTGAACATTATAAGCAAGGCAAAACAGGAACCTTATAAGCACATTGTGATGGAATTATTTAAAACCCATGAAAAAATCCCGTTTAAATTTGATGACAAAAATTTCAACTTCCTTTACATGAACGGTGTCATAGATGTTGAAGCAAACAACGATTTTCTTATAAAATTCCCCTCCCCTTTTGTACAAAAACGCCTGTTCAATTATTTTTCCCATGAATTGTTTCACTTTATGGGCATATTATTCGAACCTTTTGAAGATATGGACCACATTGTAACAGAAACCCATCTGAATATAAAAAACCTGATGCGCCGCTATGAAAAACATCTGCAAAAAAACCGTGACTGGATGCTAAAAGACGCACCCAGACGCAGTGACCTGAAAATATATGAAGCTGTATTTCATTTTAACCTGTATGAATATCTCATGCGCTTTTTTGAAAGCTACCAGACAAAAGTATGGCCTGAATTCCCCACAGGAAACGGCAAAGTGGATATATTCATAGAACATGGCGGAAATACCTATGCCCTTGAAATAAAAAGTTACAGAGACAAACCCGCATATGAGCAGGCACTGACCCAGGCTGCAAAATATG
>JAUCGD010000893.1 GCA_030377945.1 Desulfobacterales bacterium HSG17
CTGGAGGTTTTGGCACCCTTGATGAAATGTTTGAAGCCATAACTTTGATTCAAACCCAGCGTATAAGACAAGTACCTGTTATCCTCGTGGGCATTGATTATTGGGCAGGCCTTCTCCAATGGATAAAAGACACATTATTACAAGAAAAGATGATTTCCAAAGAAAACCTTGATCTCTTTCATCTTCTGGATGACCCTGAAAAAATTGTAAAAACAGTTGTTGATTTCCATAAAAACGAACAATCCAAATAAATTGCCCCACCGTCGCAAATGGACGGGCATTAACAAAGGATTTAACCAATTTTAGCGTCACTAGCAACAGGCTATTAGTTAGGTACCAACGCTTTAAAATAAAATCAATATTTGAGTGAAAATTTACCCAGGTACAAGGCGCAAATACTTTTGCAACCGGAGTATACTGTTGTACATGAGGATTGCAAAAGTGTGAAGCAACGAAGGAGATGGGTGAATTTTCACTCAAATATTATCGGGCTGCGCCTTTTGAGAAGTAGAAAGCAGTATTCAACGGCAGCTGTTTTATCCCGATTTTTTTCATAATATCTTGTTTTACTTCATCCATAGAAGGGAAGCTCTGGTTGGAAGAAAAGGATTTACAAAACATCTCCCCCCATGAATTGAGGTAGACTGCACAATATCCAGTTACTTTGCGCTCCTGTTTTGGTGCATAAAAATTAATGGAAACAAACATGCATACAACTCTGTTTTTCATCAATAATTGATCAAAACGGGTAGTTTTACTCACCAAAGGGCTGAAAAATTCATACATGTTTTTATAAAGTTTACGGATATCATCAAAAGTGACATAGGCAGGATTAGGAATAAGGTTAATAAGAGTTTTTTCATTATAAAGAGTGTTATTTATCAACCAGGCTCCTATTTCTTCAATGGTATCTGCACTGATTAATGGTTCATCCTGGTTATTAAAAACTTTGATATTTTTATTTAACAGCTGCCACCTCCAAGTCTGATTATCTTTTGTAATATTTTTAAGATAAAGGCTGCTAAAATGTCTGTCACTCCGTGATACCAGGAGGACTTTCCTAACTTTACCCGGTTGCTTTGAAAATTCAACAAAAACTTTCCGACCAAGCATTGTTCTATCTTCAGGTGTGATGCCGCTTGGTTCATGAG
>JAUCGD010000894.1 GCA_030377945.1 Desulfobacterales bacterium HSG17
ATATGAGGCAGTTTGAAATCCTGGATATTCTCATTGAATTTAAATATGTAAAACTAAAAGATGCGGAGATAAGCGGGGAACAGGCCCGGAAACTGACAAAAGATGAACTCCAAAACATGCCCCTTATGATGACTCAGATGGAAGATGCAAAAAAACAGGTAAAGGATTACGGGGTTGTTTTGGATAAGCGCCATGGAAATTTGAGACTGCGAAAATATGCAGTAGTGTCCCTGGGGTTTGAAAGGGTCTGGTGGGAAGAGGTTGTGCAGGGTGTGTTAGCGTTAGCGTAACGCACCATTTTTGTTAAGATTTTAAATGAAGGTGCGTTACGGCTATCGCCTAACGCACCCTACGGTTTTTTCTTAAGGCCGGAAGTTTTTCTTAGTAAGCAACACAGCCATTATTGTTCCGAAAATATGGTTCACAAACTGGATGGAAGAGATGTGCTAAGACTTTGTGATTTTAATATATCTTATGAAATTAGACTATTATAAGCTGTGGATAAAGGATGGTTAACATGATTTCAGTATTTTGCAATTTACGATAAAACGAATTATGAAAAAATAGCCGGAGCCCTGGATATTATCGCAAATTTCTGCAATAAAACAGGTTTCGGTTTTCTGGATAATCAAGCCTTTATAAGCCTTCATTATTAAACGATATTCTTATTTAACATTAACACCAAGGGTTGCTAAAGAACAATACAGAACAAGGTTTAACTGTAAATCTCTTGCAAAAAAAGATAATTTTTCTTAAAGTAAAAAGCAGGGTGGGTTAGCGATAGCGTAACCCACCATTTTATTTTGAATAACCGGCGAAAATTGTGTTGTGTCTGATTATCATTGAACAGACATCATGAATTGCCTTTTAACTGGTAATAATCAAGCTATTAGCCAAATGTCATATTTTCTTTGTGGCATTTTGAAAAATAAGACTTTTCCTTCTGTGTCAATGAAGGTGATGCACACCCTGATTTTCAGTCAAAGGAATACAATAGACATTATCGGAAATAAGGTTTGTAGTTAACCCTACAACGACACTTAGCCCTGAAAGGGCAAATTAATACAGCCCAGGCCAGCGGCCTGGGATTAGAACAACCAACAAAAACAAGCTCTGAAAGAGCGTATTAAAAAAAATGGTGCAAAAAAA
>JAUCGD010000117.1 GCA_030377945.1 Desulfobacterales bacterium HSG17
TAATTTTAATAGACATCTCTGTAACATTCTAAAAAATTAAAAAATATTAGACAGGACAGGTGTTTCATGCATCTGTAAAAATTTGTTGTTTTTCAGAAATCTTTTGGTAGAATGAGCTGATAGCACCTTAAAGCTGAATCAAAAATCTTCATATCACAACATAAACTGCTCACTCGCAACAAGCTGAAATCGAAATTCAGCAGATACTAATTAATCTTGCTTCATCCTTTGTATCTTTAGGTCTGGGTTCCATAATAATATCATCAAGAGGCACACCAAGAGCATTTGCAAGGCTTGCCATAACAGCAGCATTTGGAACAGGGTCATACCTTCCCTGCCACCCGGAGACAATTAACCTTGAACCGGGATTTTCCCTGTAAATGCTTATTCCTTCAACAAGCCTTGTGAGTGAAGCTGAGGCTATCTGGCTGGAAAGCGGCAAAGCAAAATCAGTTGTATGACCTCCACCCAGAACCACCACATAACTTATTTTCTTTTGATCTGGCTGGTATTTTTTATATGTTTTTTCCAAAGGAGATAACAGAATGTCTGCAAAAGGAGAATAACTTGTCAGAGCAATAAATATTAAACCAAAGCTTACAAACACCTTTCCGGTTTTCTGCCTTCGAGTAAAGATTAGAAGAAAAAGCCCTGCAAATCCAATAAGCAGACCAAAAGGCAGGGGCATTAGTATTAATGATACGATTTTCTTGAACATGAACATGTTTATTTTGCTCCTGTCTTTGACCATGATTAAATGATTGATGTGATTCACATGAATATTGGACATGATCGTCGTTTTTACCCGGCAGTAAACTGCCGGGCTATTTTCTGTCGTCCCTCTGGGACTTAAATAGGTGATATAAAATTATTTAAGTCCCAGCGGGACGACAGAAAGTAGCGCGGGAATTTATTCCCGTGCTTTCTGGACCAGATGATGATCAATGCCTGAATATTCATAGTAAATCATTTAATCATTTAATCATGGTTCTCATTTTATAGGTAATAACAGGTTTAAATGTGGCAATCACCTTAATCAATTTATCAGAAACCATTTGGTCAATAACCCTGTCAATATTTTTATATGCCTGGGGAGCTTCCTGGTAAAGCAGGTCTTTGTCTTCGCAGATTACTATGCTGCCCAGGTCGGTCTGGGTAAAAGATTTGGCATTAAATCTTTTTTTTAACCTGTCTTTTGTACTTTTCCTGTTCCATTTTCGTCCTGCGCCGTGGGCAAGAGACCAGAGGTTAGCAGATTGATCCCCTGTGGGCAATACCAGATAGGTAAGAGTTCCCCTTGTTCCGGGAATTATAACCGGTCCCTGGTCAGAAGGCACTGCACCTTTTCTGTGAAGCCAGAGCTTTTCCCCTGGATTGTGTATTGCTGATATGCTGTTATGGGGAAAATCCAGGATTATTTCTTTTTCCGCACCAAGCCCTAAAACAAAGCGATGGGCAATAAGATCTCGGTTAGCTTTTGCCCATCCTGAAATTTCATCATGTAAATTCAGATATTGCAGGGCTTCCTGTGAATCGCTTTGAAAACCGTCTGCCCTGTATTTATCTGTATGAGTTCTTAATAAAGAAGCTCCAAGCCCTCTTGAACCGCTGTGGATCAGGACATTCAGGTAATTTTTATCCAGGTTTAAATCTGAGAAAGTTTCTTTATCATATATTTTTTCAACAGCCTGAAGTTCGGCAAAATGATTACCTCCTCCGATTGTTCCCAGGGCATTGTCAAATTCAGAAGATGCAAGATTATAATGTTCAAGCCATTCATCCCTGTTTCCATCCCAGGGCTGTTCCAGTCCTGAAAGTTTTTTGGCCCATTTATCACGCTTTATCTTTTTCTGTTTCAAACCGGTTTTACAAAGCAGCATACCGCAGCCCACATCGCTTCCTATGAGAAAAGGATAAAGAAAATCCTGGATAAGAAAAGCTGCACCCACAGGCCCGCCCTTTCCCGGATGCAGGTCAGGAAGCCCTGCTGCTGATATTGTTCCTTCCAGTTCTGCTGTTTTCTGCAATTGACGGACAGCATCACCTTCAATCTGATTTTTGTCAGAAACAAAGAGTTTAATTGAAGGATTTTTTTCTGAAATAATAATCATTTAATCTCAACTTCCCATTTTCCGTTATCTATCTGAGTTATTAAAATATCAATATCCAGGAACTTTTTTAATATTTCAGCATTGGTAAAAGTATGGCGGCTAGGAGCAAGGGTTATAAATTTACCGCCTCCTGCCAGAGCCATGGGAATCAGCAGTTGATCTGCCAGATACCGGCCCACAGGCACATCTGTTCCCAGGTATTCCTTAGCTGATTTTGATGCTCTTGCTGCAACATTTTCCGCACTGACACCTTTCTGACCAAAACCTGTAAATACTTCGCTTATATGTTCACTTTCAATTTCAATGCTGAGAATATTTCCAGGCCCGGCTGCTTCTTTTATTTCTTCAAAATGCAAAAACTCCCGTGCCCAGGATAATTTTTCCTTTACAACCTTAAGCTCCCGGTCTGCAATCTTTCTGGGCAGTTTTGCCACAATAGCCCTTGCCCTTCGGTTTATAATCTTTCCCTGTTCCATGATTTCAATTTTGCTTAATGATTCAGAAGGATTAATGTTAACACAAAATCGTCCTCCACCTGCCGGATAAAAACCTGCACATTCAAGGTTTGCCGTAATTTTCGGCCCCATTTTGTTTATTACGGGCAAAAAAGCCTTGTCCAGAAAATCAAAGGGCGGTGCAAAAGGATTGTGAGTTCCTCCTTCCAGGGTCAGTTTTGAAACCTTTTTTGCTGTCAGAAGAGCCGGAAGTATTGTCTGTAATACCAGGGTACAGCTTCCGGCAGTACCAACTGCAAAATGATAATTTCCAGGAGTTATGGTGCCGGGAATAAACTGTACAGATGATGACCCGATAACATTGCCTGTAATTTCTGTTCCTCCAATTTCTGCTGCTGCATTCAAGGCTGTGAGATGCTGCCGCATCAGCCCTGGTTTTCTCCTGCCTGCCCTGATATTATTGATTTGAAAAGGTTTGCCTGTTACCAGGGACAGGGAAAGTGATGATCTCAGGATTTGGCCTCCGCCTTCCCCTTGTGAGCCGTCAATGGTTATCATTAAATATTACCCCTTAATATACTTAAATAGTGCCTGACCGGAAAGTATTAATTATCTGAATTTAAACAACATAATGATATTTTGCAAAAACGAAGTTTTTTAAAAATTCGCATTCTTTTTCTTTGAAGTGTTGAATTGGTTGAATGCGAATTGTTGACTGTGCGAACAATTCAAATGCGATTAAAATCTTCGTTTTAACAAATATTAATTTGTCACATAAATTAAACAGGTTAGACTTTTCGGTCAGGCACTAAATAGTTTAAGGGATTTGCCAAATATTAATCTACCCATGCGGCCTGGAGCTAAAGCTCCAGGCTAGAAGCTGAACCAGGCTAAAGTCTGCTGTTAAAGTCATATTTTGTTATTAATTCAGCACCCTTTAGGGTGGTTTAGCTTGTAGCTGGGGGATTTATTCCCCAGCTTTATGCAGGTATTTTATTTATTAGGAATTCCCTAACTGAAATTTTTATAACATCATGAACTTTTTAAAGCAAATTTACCACCCTGTCTGCAAGCCCTTTTTCGCCCAGAACCACGCTCATTTTGGTATTTGCTGCTATCTTTTCCAGCACTTCCAGTTCACGCAGGCGCATAAGGGTCGGGTTATTTTCCAGAATTTTGGATGTATTGGCCTGGCTTCTCATGGCTGCGACATCTTCGCGCCTTGTTATCAGGTTTGCGTCAGCAGCTTTTCTGGCTTCAATAACCTTGTTCATTAAAAACTTCATTTCTCCGGGCAGGATTATATCCCTTATACCCAGGCCGATTATCTTTAAACCAAATTCCGCAGCCCTGCGGCTCACTGTTTTTTCAAGTTCCTGAGCAACAGCTTCCTTATCTGTCAAAAGTTGATCCAGGTCATAGATTCCAATAACAGCTCTAAGGGCAAGCTGGGCTTCCCTGTACATGGCCTGCCTGCTGTCATCCACTGCTTCCACCGATTTCCGGGGATCTGTTACACGGTAATTAATCACAGCATTAACACGCAGAGAAACCTTGTCAGAGGTCATAATCTCCTGGCCTGCCACATCCAGAACAGTTTCACGCATGTCAACATGATAAAATTTAACCTTTCCCATGTTTTTCCAGAACAGGTACTGACCCGGCTTAAACAATTCAATAAATTCACCGTCTTTATAAAATAAACCTGTATATCCCTGATCTACGGATACAGCAGTGAGTTGATTTTCCATGCCTTCTGATTTTTTTATAACATTTTTATATTTATGCTCAAACCATACATCTGTTGCATCAACAATTTCAACATGGATTTCCTTGAATTTATTCCACAGCGCATAAATACCAGGGCCTAAAACCTTTGCAAACCTGTTATCAATCCACACAAGCGCCCGTTCATGATCTTTAAGATCAAGAACAACAGCCTGATCTTTTAAAAGACCGCTTTTAACTAATGCCTGACCGAAAAGTCTAACCTGTTTAATTTATGTGACAAATTAATATTTGTTAAAACGAAGAATTTAATCGCATTTGAATTGTTCGCACAGTCAATAATTCGCATCCAACCAATTCAACACCTCAAAGAATAAGAATGCGAATTTTTAAAAAACTTCGTTTTTGCAAAATAACATTATGTTGTTTAAATTCAAGCAATTAATACTTTCCGGTCAGGCACTAACTATCATGTCAAGGCAGGGATGAGACACCCAGGGAGCCCGCTGGGACACCACATCTATATTTATTTTGAACAGGGGATCTGCAAACCAGTGGCTGCCTTTATCCAGAATCTTGACAAATTCACGGTCTTGGAAATAAAATCCTTTTTCATATGAACGTATTTTAACGTATTTTATGGGTGTCATATTTTCCTCCTCTTTTGTGTGGCCCTATCCTTTGATAACAGCCAAAGGGCTTAATTCAACAATAATATCAACAAGATCATCCTGGTTTTCCATTACCTTGTTAATATCTTTATATGCTCCCGGAGCTTCATCCAGATCATTTTCATAACGCATTGCATGAAGAATTCCTTTTGCGTCCATTAATGCTTTTTCTCTTTCAAAGTCCAGTTCTCTTACAGCCTGTTTTCTTCCCATTTTCCTGCCTGCTCCGTGGGAACATGACTTGAAGCTGTCCGGGTTACCTTTTCCTTTTACAATATAGCTATTTGTTCCCTGGGAACCTGGAATAATCCCTATCTGTCCTTCAAATGCCTGGGTTGCTCCTTTTCTATGAACCATAACATTTTTACTGAAATGATTTTCCAATGCAGCGTAATTATGAGCAATATTAATAAAATCCTCAAAATTGACTTCAGGAATTACTGCCTGAAACGCCAATTTTATTCTATCCATCATCAGTTTCCTGTTTGCCAGAGCAAATTCAACACAATATTCCATTTCATTTTTATATAACTGCCCTTGTTCCGTATCCAGGGGAAGGAATGCCAACTGCCATTTTTCAGGGATTTTGGAATGCCAGCGTTTATTTAATTTTATTGCCAGCCTGTTATAATGATCTGCTATCTGCTTTCCCAGATTTCTGCTTCCTGAATGCACCATAATCCAGATATGATTGTCCGAACCTTTTTGAATTTCAATAAAATGATTTCCACCTCCAAGTGTTCCAATCTGGCTTAATGCTCTTTTGTATTGCTTATGCACAACAGGCAGGCAAATTTCTGTTTCCAGTTCTGGTTTAAATGTGGGCATTAAAATTTCATCCTGTTTCTTTTTATGCCACTCAAATCCCACAGGCACGCTCTTCCTGATTATACTGAATATTTTTTTCAATTGTTCAATATCAATATTCTGTAAATCCGTTTTTAAAGCGCACATTCCGCATCCAATGTCCACACCTACGGCATTGGGAATAATGACCCCTTTTGCAGCAAGAACACCGCCAATAGGCATACCGTAGCCTTGATGACTATCAGGCATTATTGCAATATTTTTAAAAGCAAAGGGGAGATTTGCAAGATTTTTTGCCTGGTCTAATGCTCCGTCTTCAATATCATCAAGCCACATTTTTATTGGTATTTTTTCCGATGAAATTACTTTTTTCATATTCATATCCTTTCAGGATTTAATTTTTATAAAAGCCCTTGGAAAGCAGGGTGAAATTCCTGCCGCACCTTTAGATGCGGAGCAAGGTTTGAGTATCTGTCTTTCCTGTGCATTGGCAGCTTTATTATGATACTTATGATTGCAAAGGATCTGCAAATATAAATATCATGTATGCTGTATGCAAAAAGCAGTGTCAGAAACTGTATCCACCTGCTGCAAGGCTTCCTGTCAGTGCTTGTTTTTTCAAAACGCCCGATAAAAAGCAGCATTTGGAAAAAACAGACAGAAACACAGCCTGCTTTCCTCGGGCATGGCATGGGACCGGTATTTCACGGTCAGAGGGTGTTTAAACCCTTAATTGGTGCAGGACTCGAACCTGCAACTCCTGTGTTCTTAGCACAGTGCTCTACCCATTGAGCTAACCTGGTGCTGATGTCAGCCTTTGTCAGAATCCGTTCACGGAACATTTGAAACTAATCACAGGGTGAAGAATCAAATGCCGCCGGCCCGGTCTGTATCAGCCTTTTTTCAGACAATTGTTATTGTCTGTATAAAATTACTGCATGGAATATGCCAGAATTTACAGAAAGGAATAATATATGTTAAGCCTATGAATTTATATTAAATAATTAGATTGAAAATCTTAATGCAGATTTAAAATACTATGTTAAATTTATATAGTATTATAATTGATTAGATATTTGGATAGTTGTTAATATCCTGAGTTAGTTAAAAGGCAAAAAAAATGGTGATATATGAAAAAATTTCACATATCACCTATAATGGAGCCGGGCAGGAAAAGCCTGATGCTAATCTATTTTCCTAGAATGCCTTTACAGGTCTGACATTGTAAGCCTGTTTACCGTTTTGGGTCTCCTTGATTTCAAAAGTAACCGGATCATCGGCTTGCAGACCAAAATGGCCGTATTCCTTGACTCCTGATTTATGCAGAAAAACATCTCCGTGTTCTTCGCAAGTAATAAAGCCGAAGCCTTTTTTTTCACTATACCATTTGATTTGACCTTCCATTCGGAGGTTCTCCTTTTTGTTTGTTTTGTGCATTTTCCCGGAAGATCACTTTGAAAGGTGGATCTAAAAACAATGTATTTCAGACTGGCCTCAAAATTTATTCACCAGAAATGCACAAATTTATTAGTTATATTATAAACCACCTTCTTTACTCCATTTCAACCTGTCTGTCAATGACTGCGTTTTGTGTTGTTTTTATGAAAATATGCTGCAATATATCATGCTGCTTAAGGAGTATATTTTAACGGATTGCAATGCTTTGATTTATACTTGAACAGCAGGCAGATTGGTGCTATTGCTGGGTATCTTTCAAAATGACAATTAAAGTTATTAAGTCTTTCAAAGAATGTCAAAATTATTTTTGGCATCAATAAAAGGTAACTCAAATGAGCAAAAATATCAAATGGCTGTTTACTGAAATTGATAAATGGGTAAAAAACGGTGTCATTGATTCGGTTCAAGGTGAAACTATCAAAAATCAGTATCCTGTTCCTGACCAGGGTATTTCCTGGGGGAAAATTATTTTTTCCACTATCGGAGCTATTATTTTTGGCCTTGGAGTTATTCTTCTTTTTGCATATAACTGGGAAAAGATGTCCAAATATGCCAAACTGGGTGTGGTCTTTTCATCTTTACTCACAGCCCACGGATTCGGTCTTTACCTGGGTCGTGATTCAAGCAGTCATAAAGCAGCCGGACAAGGGCTTCATGTTCTCGGAACCATGCTGTTTGGTGCAGGTATATGGCTTGTTGCCCAGATTTACCATATTGACGAACATTTCCCCAATGCTTTTGTTGCCTGGAGTCTGGGTGCCCTGGCACTGGCATGGGCAGTTCCTTCAATCTCACAGGGCATAATAGCTTCTATATTGATGGTTTTCTGGAATGGGTTTGAGGTTTTTGAATTTAGAAATCCCAATCATTTTGCCAGTCCCATAATTCTCTCATGTATCCTGCCCCTTGCCTGGAAACTCCGTTCAAGAGCTTTACTCGGAACCGGAATCTGCTCTTTTATTCTGGCTTTATGCTTCACCTGTTCAAGGGTTGATGATGATCTTATTCTTCCTGTTATTTTTTTCTGGTCTTGTGCTTTTATTGCATCAGGAATTATTTTAAAAGACCATCCTGAATTTTCACAATTTTTCCCCATCTTTTCCTTTTTTGGTAATCTTCCCTATATGGCAGTTCTTTATGCAATGAGTTTTAAAAGTTCAGGAAAGTATCTTTTTCATATTGATTTTCAAAGTTTTGAAATAATTCTTTATTTTACCATACCTGCGCTGACTGCGGCAGTTCTATGGTTCATAGCCTTTAAAAGAATCATATCAAAAGATTACATGTCTGACTATTCATCTCTTGGTCATCTTGCAACACCGGCAGTTCTTATATTTTTCATTCTCCAGGCTGTTTTTGGAGGCATGAAAGGATGGCCTGGGGCAGCCTTTTACAATCTTATATATATTTTCCATTGTATTATGTTCATCTGTCATGGGTGCAAAACTATTAATATCAGGCAGACTGCTGTTGGATGCCTGCTGTTTTCCTTAATCGTCCTTACCCGTTATGTTGATCTTTTTGAAAGCTTAATTGTCCGTGCCATTATCTTTTTCTTCATAGGAACCGGAATTTTTGTTGTGGGTAATTTTTATTCAGGAGCTAAAAAGAAGGCAGAAGGAGGGATGGAATGAAATCAAAATATATTATAGCAGTTATAAGGCACAAATCAATAATTACAAACCGGATAATTGAAGTGTTTCCCGTATTTAACTGGAGAAAACTTCACAATGACTGACTTAAAGAACCCAATCCTCATATATCTTAAAGGGTTTCTCTTTATAGTGATAGTCATTTGCAGTTCCATTCTTCTGATCTCAATGTATCCATCCTGGCAGACAGCATTTTTGATAACTCTAATCTGCTGGGCATCAGCAAGATCCTATTATTTCATGTTTTACGTTATAGAGAAATATGTGGATAGCAATTACAAATTTTCAGGTGTGTTTTCATTTCTCAAATTTATGATTTCTC
>JAUCGD010000118.1 GCA_030377945.1 Desulfobacterales bacterium HSG17
GCTTAAAGAAACCTTAAAATCATATATGAATTATCCTGAGATAATTGCCATTAAAGTCATAGATGAGACAGATAAAGCAGTAGCTGCTGCCTGGAAAGAAAAGGAAATTTTTGTTGGTGATGATTTTCCTGATAATATTAAATTAAATACCAAACTTTCAGTAACAAAAAAATTATTTAAAGATGAAAAAGAATTAGGGATTGTTCAGGTTTTTTACACTGATGAAGTTCTTAAAAATGAATTGAAAAATGTCAGAAAAGAAATGCTGTCAGATGCACATCTGGTTCATGATAAACTTCGATTTTATTTTGAGAATGCAGGTAATGTTCAAATTTCAATTACTTTAATTCTGCTAGTTATACTTGTTATCTGTCAGGTATTGTCATTAAAAGTTATGATTTTTAACCCTTTGGGAAAAATTTCCGATATTACACAAAGACTAGCTGCATTTGATCTGACTGTTGAAACTGCAATTGAGGGAAACAGCAATGATGAAATCGGGAAATTACTACAAGCTGTTAATAATATGGTAAAAAGCTTCAGACTTATAATATCTCAATCTGCTGAATCAGCAGAAGAGGTAACATCTTCTGCTGAAGAAATATCCAATTCCGTTTCAGAGCAGGCTGCTGTTACAGCACAGCAGTCTTCAACTGTTTATGAAATAACTTCAACTATGGAAAGGCTTTCGGAATCTTCAGCTCAAATTGCCAGCAATTCCAACTCTGTTGTGGAAATTGCCGATAATACGCTTAATACTGCCCAGGCAGGGGCTGAATCAGTTGAAGATGCTATGAAGAAAATGGATCGGATTAACCAGGATAATCAGAAAAATATCAGGGAAATCCTGGCCCTGGGTAAAAAAGCTGAAGAGATTACCAAAGTAATGGGGATTATAAACGGGATTGCAGACCAGACAAAATTGATTGCCTTTAATGCTGCGCTTGAAGCAGCAAGCGCTGGAAAAGAAGGAAAAAGATTCGGGGTAGTTGCATCGGAAATCAGGAGACTGGCAAACAGCGTCATGGCTTCAACAGGAGAGATTGGGATCAAAATTCAGGAAATAAAGGAGGCTTCACAGCATATGATAAAGGCTTCAGATGAAAGCTCCATTGGGATCCAGGACGGATTAAAATCCTTTTCCCAGACATCTGAACTGCTTAACCATATTCTTTCAGAAGCAAAATCAACCACAGATGCTGCAAAACAGATTTCTTATGCAACCACTCAACAGAAAAACTCTATGAATCAGGTAGTTATAGCTTTAAAAGATATTGCAGAAGGTGCGGGACATACATCCTCATCAATAAATCGTATATCTTCTGTAAGTAAACATCTGGCTAATTTGTCAGAGAATTCACGAAAATTGATGAAAAAATTTACATTATAACAGCTTGTAGTGAGCGATTTAGCGCTCATTTTGGCCTCAATCATCGTTTCTCCCGGCAGTAAACTGCCGCGCTATTTTCTGTCGTCCCTCTGGGACTTTAGATGCTTTTATATCAGCTATTTAAGTCCCAGAGGGACGATAGAAAATAGCGCGGGAATTTATTCCCGTGCTTGCTACAAACAGGATGCTGATAAATTTGGGATAAATAACAGGAGGCCGCTTATGGAACAACAAAATTATATTGAGTTGGAAGACAAATACGGGGCACATAATTACAAGCCCCTTGATGTGATTTTAACCAGGGGTGAAGGTATCTGGGTCTGGGATGTCACCGGAAAACGATATATGGACTGCCTTTCAGCTTATTCTGCTGTTAACCAGGGGCATTGCCATCCTGAAATCATGAAAGCCATGATAGAACAGGCCCAAAAACTTACCCTTACCTCAAGAGCCTTCAGAAATGACCAGCTTGGGCTGTTTTATAAAGAATTATGCGGGATAACCAATTCCCATAAAGTTTTACCCATGAACAGCGGGGCAGAAGCTGTGGAAACAGTTATCAAGGCTGTTCGTAAATGGGGGTATAAAGTAAAAGGTGTACCTGAAAATAAGGCTGAAATAATTGTCTGCCAGAATAATTTTCACGGCCGTACCATTACAATAGTGGGATTTAGTACAGATGAATCCTCAAGACAAGGATTCGGCCCGTTTACACCGGGATTTAGAATCATACCTTTTGGAGAGCCAGATGCTCTCAAACAGGCAATAACACCCAATACTGTTGGATTTATGGTGGAACCTGTTCAGGGTGAAGCCGGTGTTATCATACCTCGGGCCGGTTATCTCAAGACTGTTAAAGATATTTGCACTGAAAACAATATTGTTCTGATTTTAGATGAAATTCAGACCGGGCTGGGAAGAACCGGCAAACTTCTGGCAGAAGAACATGATGATATTGAAGCAGACCTTACCCTTGTGGGCAAGGCTTTGTCAGGCGGCTTTTATCCTGTTTCCGCTGTTCTTTCCAATACAGAAGTGATGGGAGTACTGCGGCCCGGAGAACATGGAAGCACCTTTGGGGGCAACCCCCTTGCCTGTGCTATTGCACGGAAGGCAATACAGGTTTTGATTGAAGAAAATATGATTGAAAATGCAGCACAGATGGGAGCTTATTTTCTTGAGGAATTAAAAAAAATCAGTAACACCAAAATTAAGGAAATCAGGGGAAAGGGGCTGATGATCGGTCTGGAATTTTATCCTGATGCTGGTGGTGCAAGAAATTATTGTCATAAACTGCAAGAAAAAGGCATACTCTGCAAGGAAACCCATGACAATATAATCCGTTTTGCTCCGCCCCTGATAATTAAAAAACAGGATATTGACTGGGCTTTGGAGCAGATTGAACCCGTAATTAAGCAATAAAGTAAAGCAATGAGGAAACAGATATGAAAAAACGGTAGCGCTGCCTTACATGGCAGCTTCCCAGAATACAAAAAAAGAGAGGAGATATCATGATTGAAAAAGTCATTATTATGGGTGCGGCAGGTCGTGATTTTCATAACTTTAATGTCTATTTCAAAGAGAATCCCAGATACAAGGTTATCGGTTTTACAGCCACACAAATTCCGAATATTGAAGGGAGGCTTTATCCGTCTGAACTATGCGGTAAAAATTATCCTGACGGTATCCCCATTTATGCAGAAGAACAGCTTTCTATCCTGATTCGTGATTTTCAGGTTGATCTTGTTGCATTCTCTTACAGTGATATTCCTCATACGGATGTCATGCACAAAGCCTCAATTGTTATGGCAGGAGGAGCTGATTTTATCCTTATCGGCGCAACTTACACCATGCTGCGCTCAATAAAGCCTGTTATTGCAGTCTGCGCTGTAAGAACAGGATGCGGAAAATCCCAGACAACCAGGAAAGTATGTAATATTATGCGTAAATGGGGTAAAAAGGTTGTTGCTATCCGTCATCCCATGCCATACGGAGATTTAAGAAAACAGATAGTGCAGAGATTTTCCTCTTATGAAGATTTTGAAAAACACAAATGTACCATTGAAGAGCGCGAGGAATATGAACCCTTGGTAGATCAGGGTATTGTGGTTTATGCCGGCATTGACTATGAAAAAATACTTCGCTCTGCTGAAAAAGAAGCAGATGTTATTGTGTGGGACGGGGGAAACAATGACACGCCCTTTTATCATCCTGATGTTCATATTGTGATATTTGATCCCCTTCGTCCAGGTCATGAACTGCTTTATTATCCTGGCGAGACCAATATGATTATGGCTGATATTGCAGTTATAAACAAGGTTGACAGTGCTGAATCTGCAAATGTGGAAATAGTAAGAAAAAACATTGAAAACCATGCTCCTGATGCAGATATTGTGCTTGCCCAATCAGATCTTATTGTGGAAAATAGTGATAAGATTCGCGGAAAGCGGGTATTGATTGTTGAAGACGGTCCCACCCTTACCCACGGTAATATGGCCTTTGGAGCAGGAACCATTGCTGCAAAACGATATGGGGCCGGTGAAATTGTTGAACCTGTTCAATATGCTGTAGGAACCATAAAGAAAACATATGAAAAATATCCTGATGTCAAATCCGTACTGCCGGCTATGGGTTACAGCAAAGATCAGATTAATGATCTTGAACAGACAATAAATAATGCAGAATGCGATCTTGTTTTGTTTGCAACGCCTATTGATCTTCCTAAGCTTTTAAAAATATCCAAACCGACTCTCAGGGTGCGTTACGAATATAAGGATCACAGCGATCCGTCCCTGGAAAGCATTCTTTTAAAACGCATGGGCCAATTTAAAAGACCGATTAATAAGACCCAATATTAGATAGGACTGGAAGAGAGAGAATCATATGACAAAAGACAAAAAAAAGATTCTTCTTGTGGCCCTTGGAGGCAATGCACTGATCCGCAAAGGCCAGCAGGGTACTGTAAAAGAACAGTTTGAAAATTTAAAACTGCCGGTCAGCCAGATTGCAAAGCTTTCAAAAAAATATAAAATTATAATAACTCATGGCAACGGTCCCCAGGTCGGGGACCTTTTGCTGCAACAGGAATGCTGTGATGCAGCTCCCAGGCTGCCCCTTGAAATCCTGGTGGCGCAAACCCAGGGCCAGATAGGATACATGATAGAATCCACCCTTGACAGCGAGTTGATGTCTATGGGTATCCAGACTCATCAGCGCATTGTCAGCCTGCTGAGTTATGTGGTGGTTGATGAAAACGACCCGGCCTTTAAAGAACCCACAAAACCCATAGGGCCTGTTTTTACTGAACAAGAAGTTTTTACTGAACAGAAAACTGAAAAACTGCCTTACCCTGTTAAAAAAACAGCAAAAGGATTTCGGCGTGTTGTAGTTTCTCCCAGACCTGTGACCATTGTGGTTAAAAGAGAGATAAAAACACTTATAAACATGGATTTTATTGTTATCTGCTGTGGTGGCGGCGGAATTCCGGTTATACGGGACGGACGCCGTTTTAACGGGGTAGATGCAGTTATTGACAAGGATCTTGCCAGTGCAACACTTGCAAAAGAAGTCGGAGTGGATATTTTCGTGATTGCCTCGGATGTATCAGGCGCTGCCCTGAACTATGGTACTGATAAACAGGAATTTCTAAGACACCTGACTGTCTTTGATGCGAAAAAGCATTTCAACCAGGGACATTTTCCTCAAGGCTCAATGGGTCCGAAGATTGAAGCCTGCATTGAAGTTATGGAGAAAAAAAGAAAAAGAGCTGTAATATGCTCTATTGAAGACATAGAAAAGGCAGTTTCAGGAAATGCAGGTACTGAAATTATTAATGATTAAGGAAACAATATGGTCTTTACCAGGATAAAAAAATCAAAGACTAAAAATTTTATGGAAGCGGTTGCAGCCGGCAGTGCAATGGTTGCTTTTGCAGACGGAATGATAAGGCCCGAAGAAATTTCAAAACTTCTTGATTATGTAAGACTTGAAGAGAGCCTGAAAGTTTTTGATTCTCTCGAAGTTATTGAAACCTTTGAAAAACATATTGAAAATTTTGAATTTGATTCCAGGGTGGGAAGAGAAAAAGCCCTGAAAGCCATACAAAAGATTGAAACAAATTCCGAAGAAGCCAGGCTGGTTGTATTTGTCTGCTGCGCCATAGGTTCGGCTGATGATGATTTTGATAATAATCAAAGACTGGCTGTAAGGGAAATATGCAGGGTTCTTGGATTGAATCCTGAACAATTCAGTCTTAATTTAAAATCCCCTAAACCTGAAGATTATCCAAAATCTGCAAAAGCAGCACATACTAAACAAACAAAAACAGGTAAAATTCCCGAATGGATGCAGGATACATCAAAAATTTCCACAAATCATAATAAACAGGTAATTAAAGATGAAAATATGCCCCAATGGATGAAAAATCCTCCTGAAATTCAAAAACAAAAACATACGCACAAATCGGAAATGCCCCAGTGGATGAATAATCCTTCTAAAATTATCAAACAGCACCAGGAAAAGAAAAACCTGCCTGACTGGATGAGGAAAAAGTGATTATTTTCCACTGCAAACTTACTACTACAACGTTTCACAAGTTTGTACTCAGTTGATTATGTGTATGCCTAATGTAGAGACAAGGCATGCCTTGTCTCTACGAGTGTGTACGAATTTATGATTTGTTGTACTACTGGGTCTGCCTGGGAACGAGACAGCAAATCATACTGTTAAAACAGACGAACCCTTTAGTTTTGCGATCCTCCAAATCTTTATGCGCCCTGACTGCTTCTGCCAAGGGATAAGTCTGCCTTACTTCAATCTTGACATTTCCGGTTTTTACCACCTCAAAAAGATCGATACCGGGCTGTCATTCCCTGGAGCATCATGGATGCAGCCTGTATAGATGAGATTTCATCAGGAAGTTTTACCAGCCGGTGTGCCGGGATTATCCGTTTTTCCGCATAAGCTCCTGGAGGAAGTCCGGCATAGGCTACCCTGTCGCCGATATTCACCTCTGTTACGTTTGGGCCTGTTGATTCAACAATACCTGCTCCTTCCATGCCGGGAATGGCAGGAATAGAAGGCAGGGGATATAAACCGGTTCGGTGATAAACATCAATAAAGTTTAATCCCACTGCTTCATGACCCAGCAAAACTTCACCCTCTCCCGGTTTTCTCGGATCAAAATCTTTCCATTCCAGGACTTCAGGGCTGCCTGTTTCAGTCATTATAATGGCTTTGCTCATGGGCTTTCCTCCTTATGGTTTTTTTTCATTATGCTTACCAGTTCTGTTCCGTCAACAATTTCCTGCTGTACCAGGATAGCTGCGATATGTTCAATCTTGTCCCAGTATTTTTCAACTAGTTTTTCCGCTTTTTTACCGGCATGGTCTATCCACCGCACTATACCCTGTTCCAGCCCGGTTTGGAAAAGCTCTTTGCCAACATTTTCCCTGAGAGTGTCAATATGTATGTATCCCACATCTTTATCCATACCCATGCTGGCAACAGCCATATAAGCAAGATAAGTTGCCTGTTCCAGGTCATTGGCTGCACCGCTGTCAATTCCGTTTTCCCCGAATTTTTTTATCTGGGCAATCCGTCCGGCAAGCATAACACAGATATTGGATGATATTTCTTCTTTTGAAAAATTCCCAACAAAATCATCATCATTATATGAAACAAAACCGAGGGTTTCATGGCGTGGTGCAATGGTAACCTGCTCTATTTTGATATGGGGCAGTAAAACATATGATAAAACAGCGTGGGCAGCTTCATGACAGGCTGTTTTTTTCAAATCTTCTTCAAGATTTCTTATATGCCGCGTATCCATTTTATTACCGTATTTTATTATATTTATCTGCTCAATAAGCATTTCCTCGCTAATACAGTCCAGGTTATTGCGGATTGCATAAAGAGAAGTCTCTTTTCCAATGCGGTCAAGATCATACCTGTTCATACCTGATATATAACGGACAACCTTATCCACATCAATTTTACCGTTATTGGGTTTTTCCAGGATTTTTTCTATAAAAAAACGCCTGGCTTCACGGTCAAATTCAGGCACTTCAATAAAAATATCTATCCTGTTGGGAACAATAAAATCAGGGTGAACCATATCCCTGTCCAGGGCTGTTGCAAGAGTAAAAACAAATTCTTGGGGGTCTGATGAAATACTGTCAAGTTCCAGGATAAGCTGTTCTGTGGGTATTGGAGTCAAAACCCCGTCAACATATCCTTTAACGTCAATTCCATCTAAAAAAACAATGCTTGGAGCAAAGAGCCTGGCTTTTTGATAAACTTGGTGAATATACCTGACATCAAACAATTCATTTCCTGAAACATAAATATAGGGAAGCCCGGCCTCTTTGGAAAATGCTTTGCCAATTATTGTTTTGCCCACACCCTCAGGCCCGCACAAAAGCATCCCTCTTGGCATCTCAATATCAAATTTTTTAACATGCTCAGGCTTTTTAAGAACCGAAATAATCTGCAATAAGGATTCTTTTACAGGTTTATTTCCTGCAATATCTTTAAATCCGTTTTCGGAAAACTGCATAACAGGCTGATTTTCAGCTAAAATAATCCCAGGCTGAGGCAGCAGTTTTTTAAGTTCTGCGTGGCTTACACTAATCTTTGCAAAGGATTGTTCAGATGAGATTTCCCAGACCAGCTCAACAATTTCATTAAGAATAAAAAAATGATGGGAATATTCGTAGTGTTTTTTATAGTGCTCATTTAAAAAATCCCTGGCTTGATCTGAAACACTTATTACAATTTTTTCAGGTGTTTTTTCCATCTCCTGCTTGAACCTGATTATCTTATTAAGCAAAATATCAGGCAGTTTCCGGCTGATCTGCTTTATACTTATATATGGGGCAAAGGACAGGATTAACAATTTAACCAGGGAGTCAAAATCTTCGTATATCAGTTCAATATCACTGGTCTGATTGTAATTAATCTTGAGATTTTTAAGTGCATCTGCCCCTACTCTTACAATGGTTTCAAGGGTCAGCCGCTTAAAAAGCACAAGATAACCGCATGATATTGCTGTTATTAATTCAGGAGAAACTGCTCTTTGCCCAAGATCGTATATATTTTTTTCTTCTTTTGAAACAGCATCCAGGATTAAAGTCTGGCCCCTGAGTTTGTTTTGCTTGATAGCATTCAACACATTGTTATTATGGAATAAATCACTGCAAAGGGTTGATGAAAAAATGAAAACTGCCTGTGAAGTATCTACCTCGCTTTCTTTTTCATCAGCTCTAATCATCTTCAGGAGAGCAAGCTGAAGCTGGTTATCAGCTTTTTCAATGTCCCTGAAAAAAACAATAGACCTGGGATTTTCCTTTAAAAAAGCGTATAACTCACCTTTTCCAAATTCATCAGAAGATTTCTGGCCCAGCAGTTTATATTCATCTTCAAGAACGGAATAATGGCCCATGTCAAATTGTTTAAAAGCATCAAATTCATCAAAAATTTCAGCAGTCAAACCTGCCAGATACCCTTTGCCTGCTGAAGCAGGCCCCAAAAAGGTAAAAATAGCTTTTGGCAGAGTTTTTAAAGGTTTGCAGGCCATATGGATAAATGCATCCACCAGTTCATCCACAGCCTCATCCTGATCGTAAATCCTTTGTTTCAATGCAGATCTCAGGTTTTCATATTTCTCAAATACAGTATTGGAATTT
>JAUCGD010000895.1 GCA_030377945.1 Desulfobacterales bacterium HSG17
TATGCTATCAAAAGACCAGGAGCATCTACTTTTTTAATGGAGCCGATACCCTATTGGGAACCTGCTGAAGACTGCTATATTATTCATTATACAAAGACTGTGGTTGCAGCTTTTGGCGATGATGAAGGCTGGGGAAGCGAACTTGGGCTTAAAACAGAAATTGTACCTTTGTCCAGACCCTTTGGTCTTTATGCCGGTAATATATTTCAGGGTATTGTAAAGCTTAACGGAAAAGTAGTGCCATTTGCTGAAGTGGAAGTGGAGTATTATAATAGCGATAAAAAAGTCAAAGCACCCACTGATTACATGATAACTCAGACAATAAAAGCTGATAAAAATGGAGTGTTTTCCTATGCTGCACCTGCTTCAGGATGGTGGGGATTTGCAGCTTTAAATACATCTGATCAAAAAATGATGTATAAAAATCAGGAAAAAGATATTGAACTCGGAGCAGTTTTGTGGGTGAAATTTGAAACCTGGCAGGAAAAATAAATGCATATTTCAGAGGGAGTTCTTTCCGGTCAGGTTTTAAGCGCAGGTGCTGTAATTGCTGTTGCAGGAACTGCCATAGGCTTAAAAAAAATTGATTATGATAAAATAGTTCATGTGGCCATTCTGGCATCTGCTTTTTTTGTGGCATCGTTGATTCATATAAATATAGGGCCTGCAAGTGTTCATTTGATTTTAAATGGCATAGTTGGCCTGCTCCTTGGATTTGCCGCAATCCCTGCAATTGTGGCGGCTTTACTTTTACAGTCAGTTTTATTTCAGTATGGCGGTCTGACAGCATTGGGCGTTAATGTCGTTATCATGGCGTTTCCTGCTGTACTTTCACACTATCTTTTTTTGCCGTTTCTTGGCAGGACATCGAAGCTTACCTTTATAGCAGGTTTTATGGCAGGTCTTTTTTCCATACTTTTCTCTTGCCTTCTATTGGGGCTTGCCCTCTGGTTCACGGATAATAATTTTTTGGAAACAAGTCTTGCAATTATCATAACTTATATTCCTGTGATGATCATAGAAGGGATTGTGACAGGATTTTGTGTCGGTTTTCTTTTAAAAGTTTATCCTGAAATTATTCCGACTAAAGCATTGAAATAGTGGTGCAGGTTAAACTGATAAATACAATAAACACTTTAA
>JAUCGD010000896.1 GCA_030377945.1 Desulfobacterales bacterium HSG17
CCAAAACATTTAAATATAAAACTCACCCGGTCCAAACTGGAATCCCTGGTTGCTGATCTCCTGGATAACCTGGAAATGCCCTGCCAGGTTGCTCTCAAAGACGCAGGACTGAAAGCAAGTGATATAGATGAGGTTATACTTGTGGGAGGTATGATTCGTATGCCTGCTGTTCAGGAACGTGTCAAAAAAATATTTGGCAAAGAACCCCACAAGGGAGTTAACCCTGATGAAGTTGTTGCCATTGGTGCAGGTATTCAGGGCGGTGTTTTAAAAGGAGATGTTAAAGATGTTCTGCTCCTGGATGTAACTCCCCTGTCTTTGGGTATTGAAACCCTGGGCGGTGTTATGACAAAGCTTATTGAAAAAAATACAACCATCCCAACCAAAAAGAGCCAGACATTTTCAACAGCAGCAGATAACCAGCCCGCAGTATCCATCCATGTTCTTCAGGGAGAACGTGAAATGGCAGCAGGCAACAAGACTTTGGGACGTTTTGACCTGGCAGATATTCCCCCGGCTCCCAGGGGCGTACCCCAGATTGAAGTAGCATTTGATATTGATGCAAACGGTATTGTAAGCGTATCTGCAAAAGATATGGCTACTAACAAGGAACAGTCCATAAAAATAACAGCATCCAGTGGATTGTCCCAGGAAGAGATTGATAAGCTGATAAAAGAAGCAGAACTTAATGCAGAAGACGATAAAAAGAAAAAAGACTTGGTAGAAGCACGTAATCATGCGGATTCCTTGATTTATCAGACAGAAAAATCTCTCAAAGACCTTGGAGAAAAGGTTGATGCTGAAACCAAAGGAACTGTTGAAACTAAAATCAGTGAACTTAAAAAAGTAATTGAAGGGGAAGATACTGAAGAGATCAAACGCATCAGCGAAGAACTTACCCAGTCTTCCCATAAGCTTGCAGAAGCCATGTATCAGCAGGCATCTCAGCAGCAGCCAGGGGCAGATGGGCCAGGGCCTGAAGGAGCATCACAGCCAGGGGCAGAGCCTAATAAGGATGATGATGATGTTGTTGATGCTGATTTTGAAGAAGTTAAAGACAATAAGTAACAAAGCAAACACAGTTCCAAGGCATAGCGTCTAATATAAAATCCCGTTAGTACACTTGGTGTACTGCGGG
>JAUCGD010000897.1 GCA_030377945.1 Desulfobacterales bacterium HSG17
AGAAGTCGATTATATTGTTCAATCCACTCATCCCACAAAACGAAAAGAAGTCGATCATCCGGGTGTTAAATCCTGGGCGGAAAAGTCAGAATGGCTGGGATTAGAAGTCCTGCATGTACAGGACGGCCTGGAAGATGATTTAACCGGTCAGGTTGAATTTGTAGCCAATTACCGGGAAAAAGGAGAACGGACAAGGTACCACGAAATCGCTGAATTTAAAAAAGAAAATGACCAATGGTTTTTTGTAGACGGTAAAGCACCAAAACCTGAAACCGTTGTACGGCAAAGTCCCAAGGTGGGGCGGAATGATCAATGCCCCTGTGGTTCCGGAAAAAAATTCAAAAAATGCTGCTATTGAACTATAAATTTGTACTGATTTTATTCAAATGGCATCCCCATTGTGGATGCCATTTCATTTAGAATTATGACAGCCTCATCGTATTCGTAATCTTCAATGCTTTGTAAAAGATTCGCCCTTTTAGGGACATTATATACTTTAAATGCAGATAAACATGTTCGAATATTATGAGGGTCGGATTCTGATAATGCTTTCTTTAAATTATGTAGGACTGGTGTAAACGTTTCAATATCGGGCTCTTCCAATAACTCATTATGGTCTGGAGGGTTCGCATCAGCATTCAGAGTTTCTTTCAATAAATTCAAATTGAAGGGGTCCTCTTTTTCTTGGCGTTTCAATGGTAGGGTAAAGCAAAAGGAACATCCCATACCAACTTCACTTTTCACCCAAATTTTACCACCCATCAGCTCAACAAGCTGCTTGCATACCGTCAGTCCGATACCAACGCCATCGTATCGGCGTGAACTGGAACTATCAACCTGGCAAAAAGGTTCAAAAATCTTTTCAAAATGATCTTTGGCAATGCCGATCCCCTTATCGGTTAACGAAAACTCGAGTAATACATTGTCCGGTGTTTTTTCCAAAGAGCGTATTTTAATGATTACCGTCGGTATATTGGTTGTAAATTTTGCCGCATTTTCAAGAAGATGGTTTAACACTTTGACGATTCGATCCTCATCACCAATGAGCATATTGGGAATATTTTCAGTATCAAGATCAAATTCAGGGTGTATAAAAAGCTGTGCCCCCTTATGGAGAAAACTGGTTTTTATTTTAGAT
>JAUCGD010000898.1 GCA_030377945.1 Desulfobacterales bacterium HSG17
AGATCTCTTTTTTTTTCTCCTTCAAAGGTAAACTCAATCTCCTGGGGGTTCCATCCTTCATCATAAACTAATTGGTTAACAACGCTTTTTAATTGTGCATATACATTGGGAAAGCTTGTTTCAAGACTTGTTGCAGAATCCCGCTCTTCAAGTTCCCGCTGACCTTCGGAAATCGGAAGAGTTTTCACAAGTCCTGATACAACATCTTCTCCCTGGTTGCCAATGGTAAAATCCCCCCAGAGCCGTATTGTATCTCCGGGAAGCTTTGGACTGTGGCTGAATACAACCCCAGAGCCGGATTTTCTTGATAGATTACCAAACACCATGGACTGAATAGTAACTGCGGTACCCCAGTCATTGGATATCTCCATGATCCTGCGGTAATCTCTTCCTCTTTTGGAATCCCATGAGGAAAAAACCTGATTAATGGCAAGAAACAGCTGATCCACCGGAGATTCGATCAGCTCAATCCCGGAATCCAATAGTAATTGTTTATAGGCAAGAGCAACCTCTTTCATCTGACTTCCGGAGAAATATCGTTTGAATTCAATACCCTTCTTTTTCTTTTTAAGATAAATGATATGGTCAAATGCATCTCTTTTGATTCCATAAGCCATTCCATAACCCTGTATAAACCTGCGATAGCTGTCCCAGGAAAACCATGGATTTTTGCTTGCCTCTGCAATGCTTGCAGCAATTTTTTCATTGAGCCCGACATTTAAAAATGAATCCAGCATTCCCGGCTGTGATATGGAAGAACCGCTTCGAACTGATAATAACAAAGGATGTTTAAGATCTCCAAGTTTTTTATTTGTTCTCTTTTCAAGACTTCCCACCATTTTTGCAACAAATTTTTTAAAATTTCTATTTGCAGGCTTATAATCATTAATTATTTCACGGCATTTAAAAACTTCTGTGGTGATAAGAAAGCCTTCCGGGACTGCGATTCCGACTTTTTTTAATTTAAAAAGATTCAACCCCTTATTGCCAAGAAAGATAATATTATTGCTTATGGCATCAAAACTTCCAATTTCAGTAACTGCACATTTTGGATCATAATTCAACAACCTGCTTAAATGAATTTGAGAAAGTTTTTCCGACTGCTGAAAGAGGGTATGTAATATCCTGTTTAAAAAA
>JAUCGD010000899.1 GCA_030377945.1 Desulfobacterales bacterium HSG17
TTTGCCGGAACAGCCATCAATCTTTGTCTGGGTATTCTTTATGCTTGGAGTATCTGGAAATCCGCCCTGGTAAATACAGACAAAGCCGGGGAAATTATGACAGGAACCAATGCCGGATGGGCCTACTTGACAAATGCCCAGGCATCAACGCCTTTCTCCCTTTGCGTTATCATCTTTGCTTTATTGATGATTCCAGGGGGACGTATCCAGGATAGAATCAGCCCCAGATTCGGAGCAACCTTGGGCGGCTTATGTCTGGCAGCGGGATGTATTATTGCAGGTCTTATGAAAAGTTATGCCGGTCTTATTATAGGTTTCGGTATCCTTGGCGGTGTTGGTATGGGTATTGGGTATGCAGCCCCTACACCTGCTGCTCTTAAATGGTTTGGTCCACATCGGCGCGGGCTTGTTGCAGGCCTGGTAGTTGGCGGATACGGCGGAGCAGCTCTTTATATAGGTGGTCTGGGCCAATGGCTTATCAATAGCTACGGAATCACAGGAAGTTTTGTAGGTCTGGGAAGTTTTTTCTGTATAGTTGTTGTTCTTGCAGGCACACAATTAAAAACACCTCCTGAAGGATACGTTCCTCCTGTTCCACAAATAAAACAGTCAGCAGCCCAGGCAGCAGCCACAACAAAATATGACTGGGAAGCCGGTGAAATGGTTAAAACCTGGCAGTTCTTTGCACTGGTTTTCATGTTCATCCTCACAACTCAATCAGGTCTTCTCATTATTGCAAATGCAAAAGGTCTTATGGTGAAAGCAGCCAAAGGTCTGCCTTTCTTTATAGCCAATGCCTGGATTCTTGTTTCCTACGGCGGTCTTGTTAATGCATCAGGCCGGGTTGGAACCGGGTGGTATTCGGACAAGATCGGACGACTCAATGCTTATACATTAAACTGTGGTGTATCAGCACTCTGCATGTTTGCACTGCCTGTTGTTATATCAACAAACAATCTTTTCCTTCTTTTCTTAGTAGTAGGTGTTGGATACTGGCAGTATGGCGGCGGTCTTGCACTTATGCCTTCCTTTGTTGCTGACTTCTACGGCCCAAAAAACCTGGGATTTAACTACGGTCTGGTATTTATTGGATGGGGTCTTGGTTTCTTTATGGCAAGACTGGGCGGAACCATT
>JAUCGD010000119.1 GCA_030377945.1 Desulfobacterales bacterium HSG17
GCTCCTGAAAGGAGAGCATGATATAAAATTAATAATGGCAATCACCACAATTGCCGTGGGTACCGGAGGAGCTGTTGCTTTTATGCCTTATTTACGTTTATCTGTTTTTTTTAATCTTTCAATTTTTATGCCTGCCGGTTTCCTGATGCTTTATTATCATGATAGCCCCCTGCTTGCCGTATCCATTATTCTTTTTTCCATTTATATGATTTTTATAAGTTACAGGGGAAGCAATGAATATTGGGAAGCCCTTGAAAATGAATTTCTTCTGGAAAAAAAATCAGCGGATCTGGAAAAATTAAGCAGGACTGACGTGCTTACAGGTTTGTATAACCGCCGCTATTTTGATGAAGTTTTTGATTATGAATGGAAACGTGTCATCAGGAATAGTTCAACAATCTGTATTATGATCTGTGATATTGATCATTTTAAACAGGTTAATGATACTTACGGACATCTGGCCGGGGATGAATTTCTTAAAATGACAGCAGATATTTTGAACAAGGTATTAAAAAGGAAAACAGATATACTAGCCCGTTACGGAGGTGAAGAATTTGTGGTGCTGATTTCAGACACAGACCTTGATAAAGCTTATAAGCTGGCAGACAAGTTAAGAACTGAAATAGAAAAATGTTCACTTGAATATAATAAAAAAAGTATTAAAACCACAATGAGCATAGGTATTTCAAGCCTGACCCCTTGTTGTGATGACACAAAAGATAATTTGATTTATAAAGCAGATTCAGCACTTTATGATGCAAAAAAAGAGGGGCGCAACAGGGTGAAAACTAATAAAAAACAATGCTCAAAAGTTTAAAATAAAAGATAAGACAATCATATTTAATCGGAGAAACTCCTATGAATCTTCAACAGCTTGAAAAAAATATATTCACATATGCAGATTATCGGAACTGGCCTGAACATGAAAGATGGGAGATTATTAACGGCACCCCCTATAATATGAGTCCTGCACCGTCAGTTCGCCATCAGATTATTTCAGGTGAATTGTTTGCACAGATACATAACCTGCTTTCAAGTAAGAATTGTCGTGTGCTGGCTGCACCTCTTGATGTCAGATTTCCTTATGGCATGAAAGAAGATGATAAAATCATTGATGTTGTTCAGCCCGACATCCTGATTGTGTGTGATCCTGAAAAACTGGATGAAAAAGGATGCAGCGGACCTCCTGATTTTATTGCGGAAATAATTTCCCCTTCCACGGTAAGCAAAGATTATATAACAAAACAGAAGCTTTATGAAAAAAACGGGGTAAAGGAATACTGGATTATCCATCCTGCTGACAATATTATCCATGTCAATATCTTAAAAAAGGGAACCTACCGGATTTCAATTCATGAAGGAAAAGGAAAACTTAAAATGTATGCCCTGCCAGATCTGAAAATAGATCTTGATAAGGTGTTTGATGCGTAAATTTGACAAAGATAAACAAACATGGCTGAATATCGTTAATTCAACCATGTTTGTTTTTATAAAATTAAATTATTCAGGCACTTGTGTTGTTACCTGGCCGGTAACTGCATGTGGCCCTGCATTTTTTCCATAGGTGTAGTCTGTCTGTTGATGAATTTTTTCAAATTTTTCTTTCTTCTTCTTTGGCTTACTTGTTTTTTTCCAGGCATTTATGGTTTCGCTCATCATATTTCCTATGGCATTATAGGTATAGGTTGAACTGTACTCTGCATCTGCTGCGCTGATAAGCCTGTCAAGATCGTCATAGTCAAAATTCTGGGTCAGGCTGGTGATATTGTTTTCAAGTGTCAGTATATTGCCCACTTCATCATATGAATATTTAAAATCCTGGATTCCGGGAGCATTCATATTCGTAAGCCTCTGATTATCAGGTGCATATGTATATTGAGTATTAACTCCGTTCTGATATTCTTTTTGAGTAATCTGTCCGCTGTAATTGTAGTTGATATTAGGAATAATACCGGGAATGCTTTCCAGAAGACCCTGGTTGTTGTAGGTGAATGGAACGGTTTCAATAGTTCCTGATGCAGTTTTCCTTTTTTTTCCTTTTTTCCCTTTTTTGCTGCTGCCTTCTCTTGCAGGGTAAACCTGGGAAATAACCCTGTCCATAGCATCGTAATTCCATAGAGTTGTCCATGTGTAAGAGTCAATGCTCTGCTCTTCCCTGGTTTTTCTCAGCCTTTTATCGTAAAAATACTTAACAATACCCGAAGCATCATTTACCTGTGCCAGAGTGCCTTTTGTTTCCTTGTCGTAAAGGAATTCAATGCCTGTTTCCTTTGGATCAGGATAGTCAACCTTTATCTTACGATTTAAGGCATCGTAAACAATACTTGTTGATATTTTCCTGGCATCTGTTTGATTTACAAGATTATTTACATTATCATACTCATAAAACCAGGTTCCCATATCCGGGTCTGACATTGCTGTTTTACGGCCTAAAGTATCATAGATGATGCCGGTTTTATTTCCCAAATGATCCTGAATACCTGTTATCTCTCCAACAGGGCTGTAAGTGTAATTTGTAAAATACTTTTCGCCCTGGTTGTCTTCTGTAACCTGGAGCAGTCTCTGGAAAGCATCAAATTTGTATGATGTGGGATGGGCTTTTTCATCCCATTCCGTGACTGTCCAGAGATCAAATGTACGGGTGATCTGTGTATTGTCCGGGTTGCTAATGCCAACCGGTCTTCCCAGGGTGTCGTATTGATATTTTGCTGCATAAGGGCCTGCCGGAGTTGTGTAATTTTCTGAAAAATCTGCCAGATAAGGACTTGACTGGCTTTGAACCCTGTTCATTTTATCATAGAAAACATCAGTAACAACCTGGAAAGACGGGTCTTCGTATTCGGTTTTGGTTTGAACCAGGTTTGCAAAACCGTCTATGAACTGCCATGTATCAAGAGTTTCAGCTTTATTATGGTTTTCCCGCTTTGAGGTCTTGACCATTTCAGGGGGAATACCGTCAATAAAATACTGAATCCCTGTTGTTGGAAATTCAGAACTGTCATAAGGCTTGATTTCCTTAATTTTACGGCCAAATTCGTCATATTCAAAGGAGATTGTAAATCCGTTTGGATCAATTTCTTTTAAAACCTGACCGTTGACAGGGTTGAAAATCCTGGTTGAACATTGATTCAGGGCATTGCAGGTTTTAATTGGAAATGTATGATATATTGAATCATATTCATTTGTGGCCGGATTATCGTTCGCATCTCTTACTTCTTTTACATTGCCGAAATTGTCAAATTTATAAGTTTTTATGAGAACACGGCTTCCTTCAAGGTTGGCGATTTCCTTGAAAGGATTTCCGTTTTCATAATATTCAATCCAGGTTTCCCGCAGATTTTTCCCATTTTCCGAATCCCGGACAAATGTATGATTTACCCTGTCCATAATCCATTTTGCCTGATTATATTCAAATTCACGGAATGTAAACAATTCATCCCCGAAAAGAGGATATTCTCCATGTTGGATTTCAAGACCGATATTGCCGTATTTGTCAAAATTACGGTATTCAACGCGGGTTTTCTTGGGAATTGTATCTTGTTCAACTTCATCAGGGCTAAAAGGTTCTTTGATCTTTTTTCCGTCATAGGTGTAGGCATCGCTCCAGAGCAGGCGGGAAACACGGATATCCGAATCAGGATTTCCCCAAACTTCTCCGGTTGCATCATGCCACCTGTTTTTGTTCGCACTAAACCAGGCATTATCAGAACGCCGGACAACAGAGAAGAATTCTTTGCCTTTATTGGTTTCATCCTGGTGAAAAAAATGCTTAACCTTTGTTCCGTCTGATTTTAATTCTTCAACCTTTGCAAATCCCCTGAATTCCCGGTCTTTGTAATTGTACCAGCCGTCTTCGTATATAAAGGAAGTGGTGGCCGGTTTTTGGTGTGCATTCATTCCATTGTCTGTGATTATGGAAGATACCAGCCAGTAATTGCTGTTCAGCCTTCTTTGGGGAAACATGGAGTTTTTATACTGCATGGATGAATTGTATGTAACACTGATAGTTCCGCCCAGGGTGTCTGTAACCTTTAGCAGAAGATCGGTCTGTGCTGTGTTGTTAAACCATACCTGCCAGAATCCTTTTTTAACATGAACAACATCAAGGCATCCGTCTCCATTCATATCCATCATGTCCCGGCGGACATATGTGTGCCGGTCTTCAGGGTCATCATCATCGTCATAAGTATAATCCCGGACATATTCATCACAAACCGGCATAATCCAGTCAATAGCAGGGGTAAATCCAAAGCCTTTGTTCAGATAAACCTCCCATGTACCGCAGCCCGCACTGTTCAGGCATTCAAAAGGCGCAGAACCGCGCTCAACGCAGTGATGGTCAGTGGCTTCAACAAGGTCGGGCAGGCCGTCCCCGTTAAAATCTGCAAAGATTCTTGATGTGTTGGCAGCTTTATCTTTTTTCTCGCTTTTGTCAATCTCAACAATATCATCATCTCCCAGACCCGGAGGTGCCCAGTTACCGGCATTATCCGCAGGAGTTTTAAACCAGTGCGAACTGTCAACAAACCGGCTTCCTGTGTTAAAATAAACACGCCAGTTGTTTTTATCCTTTCCCCAGATAATATCAACAAGCCCGTCAGCATTAAGGTCAGCAGTGGTAAGCTCAACATCCTGCTCATCAGATTCAAACTCTTCAAGCCACTGGTTTTCAACAGCCCAGTACCCGAACTCAACAAAACCGGTTCCTGTATTTCTCCAGATATGCCAGGCATGTTTACCGTTTCCAAAATGGTCTTTGGCACGTTTAACAAGATCAGGATATCCGTCTCCGTTAATATCAAGGAAAGTTTGCTTGACATTAGGTGCTTTTGGATCTTTGGCATCATCAGGAGCCTGTACCCTGCGAATCCATACATCATCAATGGGCAGGGGAATTTCAAACTTTCCTTCAAATTCGGTTCCAATATTCCATTTGCCGTCCAGAACCGAGGAACTGTTTGCCCGGACAATATCCACCAGTCCGTCACGGTTAAAATCCATTGGTGCGCTTCTTGTATTCGCACCTTTATCAATCTCCTGGCTTCTGCGGATGTCACGAATCTGGCGGAAATCAGCAGGCGGGTCCCATTCCACATCAGTTTTGGTGAAACCGCCTGCTGAACCGTAATACACTTCCCAGTCTTCATCATCTGTGGCTTTGATTAAATCAGGCCAATGATCTCCATTAATATCAAAGGTATCCATAACAGTATTTGATTTATGGTCAACTTCACGAACCCATTGTTTCCCGTCCGGTGTCTGCCATTCAGGATACAGTTTTGTAAAGCTTTTATCCATAGGTTTATAGTCAAAACGTACCGGCGGCAGGGGATTGCCGTCTGCGCCGTTATGGGTGATGGCAGTCAACAAGGATTTGTTTTGAGCTTCATTCAGGACATAGGTTAATTTATAGGTTCTGGCTGTTTTTCCGCTAACAGAGATTTTTATCTCTTTTAACCGCTTGGTTTCAATGATCTCCGAACCCTGGTCAATCTGGAGATATACATCCGGTCTGTCTTCAAGAATGAAATCAATAACACGCAGTCTGTCATTGTTGTATTCAATTTTGCTCAGGTAAACATCGCCGCTGGCTGATGTGATATTGGCAGAAGGCGGGTATTCGGTGTATGAGAAATATACTTGATTTCCATTGGTATCTGTTATCTGGTCAAGGCTCCAGCGCCATACATAATGAGTAAAACTCTTGTCAGATGAATTGACCATGTGTTCCGAATCCAGGTTGTAACCAAAACGGAATTGGGTGCCGTCTTTGGCTGTTGCAAGCCAGTATTCACCGGTTTCATTTGGTGCGCCTGTGAGTTTTTCAATTTTCAGATAAGATTCGATTTTAGTGTGAAACCGGAATTCCGAAGGAACAAAAACAAGATCGTGTTTTGCTCCTTTGAGATGCAGGTCATAAGTGTCGTCAGTTGTGTCTTTTCGTGTGTATTCAATATCACGCTGGACAAAACTGAGGGGAATATCAAAACCTGCACCAACCCATCCGGCTTTTCCCCTGGAACTGTGGCTGTTGTGTGAGAATGTTATCTCCGGGGTCAGGTCGTTGGTTCCGGGCGGGACTTCTATGTTGTACTGATAGCCGAAGCTGCCGGAGAAAAGATCGGTTTGGAAAGCGCTCCAGGTGTTTTTGTAAGGGGAGTCCGGGGCTTTTGTAGCTGTAAATTTGTAGGTTGTATCGATGTCATTGGTAAACTCAGAGCTAAAAGCAAAGGGAATAAATGAAAAGATAGTAAAACAAAAAAATACAAAAAACATCTTAGATAAATTAAATAGCATGTTTCACCTCCAAAAAAATAAGATATAAGAATCATTCATAACAAGTAAAAGGTGGCTGGTAAGGTGTGGGTTGAGCAGAAAGATCAAATAAATTAGGGTTTAATGTTTTTTTAGACAAAGGAATTTCAGGTTGAAAGGGAGAATAATGATACTGAGTAGTAGTTTCTTTAACTTGACCACAGGTGCCATTAGCTTCACATTCAGCAACGCTCCCTTCGATAGGCAGAAAAAACCAATTAACGATAGGCATATCTTTAACGACTGGAATAGGAATTTCACCACATTTTCCACCGCAAAAAAGATTATCAATAATTTTTTCACCAGCATAATCGGCAAGGCCAAGAGCAATACCTCTTTTGACAATACGTTTAATAACTTTAGGGTTTGTGAAATAACGTTTCATGATCTTTAAAGATTCTTTCCTACTATATTTTTTACGAAGCTGTTTCCATACTTTTTTACGAGTCTTTTTGAACGATTTTGAAATACCTTTTTGTATGTAATTATTACGTTCATCAACTTCATCTTTAGATTCATCAACTTGATCATCTTCTTTATAACCAGAAGGATCTGAAAATCTAATAGGATTATTTTGGACATACGCATAACGATTTAAACTTTGGGGGTCATAAATAACTGGTGCAATAGTATCAGCCTGAGTAAAATGCCTTAATCCAGAATTATAATATCTCGCTTCATAATAATAAAACCCCGACATATCCATTTCTTTACCAGTATATGAAAATCTCTCATCCTTACCCCCATCCCGAATATCCCCAAACGGATAATACTCAGTCCGCTCAACAATTACTCCGGCATCATCTGTTACCACATTTGTTCCGCCAAGATGATCTGAATGGATGAAGAATAGGTTTTCAGAAGAGTCTTTTCGAGCCACTCGCTGACCATTGGCAAAATAATAGGTGGATTCTCCGGGATTATCGCCGCCCACCTGTTTAACAAAATGCTTGCCAATATAATAGGTGGTTTTCTTGCCTTTCTTTTCTCCTGTGGCTTTTTCAAACTTTTTTACCCGCTGTCCTCGGTAGTCATAAACATAGGAAGCAAGCAAAGCTCCATGAGCAGAACCTTTGCGGATTTCCACCAGTTTGTTTGCATTGTTGTAAATGTAAAACTTGCCGTCAGCGTAAATAAGGTTTCCGTTAGCATCGTATTGGAACACGCCATCCGGCTTGGGCGCTGCAAAAGCCGGGGGGATGCAGACCTGCAAGGCAAAAATGATAAGAAAGAACCAACTGAACTTTTTAAACATATTGAACTCCTTTCATGTTTTTGAATCAGGATGGTCAGGATGATTTAAGGATAGTCAGGATAGATGTGTGCAGGCATCCTGGGTATCCTTTTTCAATCCTGGACATCCTGATTCAGGATAAGAATTGTGATTTTTGAGTCAAATCATAAAATCAAGCACCACCAGGGACAAAGCCGAAACCACCGGGAACCAAATGAGCCATAATGACCTCCTTTCTTAGTTAAAGGTTAATAAAGATTTGAACTGTGATTAAGCTGATTTAAAAGATTTGCTATGATTTTAAATCATGTAAACCATTGTAATCAAAGAAATCACAGTCCAAAGAAGTAAAACGGATCACCCAAAGGATGATCGAAACAGCTACAAATATAAAAAGCATGGTAAAAACCAAAATTTGATGCCCCACAGTTTCAAACAATTGTCCGATAAACCAGGGAAAGAACATTGCACCAATACCGGTTGCAATCATGAATTTTCCAGTAACAGCACCGCTAAGGGGCATATAATTTTGAATAAAAGACAGCATGGAAGGAAAAACCGAAGCAGTTGAAAAGGCAAAACCTAAAGAACCTATTAGGATAAACAAGGAAGAATCGGAAAAAACAGCCATAACACTCAAACTGAGCAAACAACCGACAATATCAAAACAGAGCATGGCAAAAGGTGATAATCTAAAGGAGAGGAAAATGGCGGCAAACCGGCCAAAGGTAAAAGCTATCCAAAAACCGGAATTGAGGCGGGCTGCCTGAAAATTATCCATATTAGCGGCTGATTTGGCATAATTGAAAATCCAGTTGCCAAAACCGGCTTCAACCCCGCCGTAAAATACCATGAACAGGAGAGAAAGACGGAATATTTTTTGAGAACTAGGGGACAGGACATTTAGGGATTCAGATGAATAACAAAAATCCGGTTCAGGAAGAAAAAACAAACAAATGGCAGTAAAGATGGACAGAATAGCAAAAATCCGGTAAATTGGAAAAATATCCCCAGAATTCAGAACAGACCAGGAAACAGCCAGAGGGGAAATAATAAAACCGATACCTGCGGCCAGGTGCAGACCGTTCATAACCGGGGCAAAGTTCAAGGGGAAATTACGAATAATCAAAACATTGCCCCCAACATTCAGCGTAGCGACTGAAGCACCAAAGCACAAAACCAGACAGCACAGGGCAGCCAGGGAGCGCATCATAGGAATCAGGAACAGGAAAAAAGCCATAAGCCCCAGTGAAGCAGCAAGAACCCGATGACCGGGCAGGCGGTCAAACAAAAAACCTGAGCCAAAAGAACCGGCCAGTCCACCCAGATACAGGGCAATGAAAATCAGGCTGATTTCCTGTATCATGCAGTTAGTATGAACAGCCAGAATATTCAGACTCGGCCCCCAAGCAGCCCCGGCCAGGCCAAGAATAGAAAAGGCAATATAATAGAAACAGGTGCAGCAAAGTTT
>JAUCGD010000900.1 GCA_030377945.1 Desulfobacterales bacterium HSG17
TGAACATTGAAAATAACGGCGGAAAAATAATAGATCCCGGAATATGGGAAACACCCTTATCAATTAACCGTATTCAAATAAAAGCTTCATTAACAGATAACCTGTCATACTTAAAAATAGATAAATTCATTCTGGATTCAGACGGGCCAGTGCTTAACGCTTCAGGTATTATTAAATATACTGAAAAATTTCCTGATATTAATATAGAGACTTTTGTAAGCAGCTTAAATATATCAGATGCACTCCGATACTGGCCTTATAAGCTTGAGAAAGATGTAAGGATCTGGATAAAAGACAGTATTTATGCAGGAAATATTAAAGATGCAACCCTGAAAATAAGGCTAAAGCCTGAAGATTTTCAATCCCTGACCATACCGAAAAATTCCATTCAGGCAATAGTTCCTTTTCAGGATGCAACACTTGATTATTATTCTCCCCTTGGACTGGTTAAAAAAATCAGGGGACTGGCAAAGTTCAGTGCCCATGATATTGACATTGATGTATATGATGCATTGGTAAACAATTCCAAAATATCAAAAGGAAATGTTTATGTTTACGGTATGTTAGATAAGATAACAGGTATTTCCATAAAAGCCGGTGTTCAGGGTCCTCCTGATGACTTGAGAAAAGCTGTGGATATATTAACAAATAACACTGTTATTCCCATCTATATTGATAAAGGAGAGGCTGAAACACAGCTTACCTTTGATTTTCCGCTTACAGATTTTGATGAAGAAAAAATTAAATATACTGCATCTTCAACAGTAAAAAATATGGAATTAAAGGATTTTTACGGTTATTCTATTTTTCAAAAAAATCTTTTTGCACAGCTTGTTCAAGATGATCTTTATGTAAAAGCTTTAAACGGAAAAGTGACCCACAATACAAATCTGGAAGAACCTATAAAAATAAAAAAAATAGAATCAAAAGCAACTCTTTTACATAAACCTAGTGGAGTTAATATTAAATCATTTTTTTCAGATATTTACGGACCTCTTATCCAGGCATCAGGCCATGTTAAAATATATGCTGATACACAGGATATTGACCTGAATTTTAATGTAGATAATTTACTTGCTAACCATGCATACCGCTACTGGCCTGTTCATTTAGCAGCAGTTTCAA
>JAUCGD010000901.1 GCA_030377945.1 Desulfobacterales bacterium HSG17
GAAATGTCGTAACAATTTGAATAAATAACCAAAAGAATATAAAACTAAAGCACTTATAACGCTAAGCTAACCGGCGCAAAAGGGTGGAGGGAGCGATAGCGACCGGAACCCTTTTGCGTCCGAGTTCAGCGCCGGGTTATATTCGTCTTTTGAGCAAGGTAAAAAATCTCCTCTTTTAGCAACCATTTGTATAAATACGATTTTTTCATCTTCGTCAACAATATAGGCTATTCGATATTGTTGCCTTGCATATGTAAAATGGTAAGATTGAATACCGTTTAAATCTCCAGTAAGACTGACTCCAATTTCAGGATTTTTCAATATTACAGGAATAAAATCATCCTTTATCTTTTTCCTTATCGGAGTATCAAGCTTTTTAAGATCCTTCTTTACCTGTGGGTGATATTCATCTCTATACATCGAAAACTTCATCCCTAGATAAATATTTAACTTTCTTTTTTTTGAAATCTTCTGAGCGTTTTAAAAGTTCCTTTCCTTCTTCAGATAGTAGTAAAAGCAAAGTTTCCATTTCACCATCATTCATACTGTTGATTATAGTTGCAACCTGTTGAACAGGTATATTTATCATCAGTTGAGGCATATCATTTCCTTTCAAAATGGTATTCATATTTTTTGAGCATCTGCGAATACAAATATTTTTCATTGCCGTTAAAATTCAGTGATACCGCTTTTAATTTTTCTGTATGGTAAACGAACTCACAATTTATAACCATTTAGAAATAATGCAAATTACTTTAATCACTTGAAAAATTCTTATGCAACAATACAAAAAAAGCTGGCTAACCCGGCGCTGAACTCGGACGCAAAAGGGTTCCGGTCGCTATCGCTCCCTACACCCTTTTGCGCCGGTTAGCTTAGCGTTGGACTGCTTTACTTTCTGGTCCTGAGTTCTTGAGTTCTTGAGTTCTTGAGTTCTTGAGTTCTTGAGTTCTTGAGTTCTTGAGTTCTTGAGTTCTTGAATTCTTGAGTTCTTGAATTCTTGAGTTCTTGAATTCTTGAAATTATTTTACATCAAATTTATTAACAAGACGTAAGTTTCGAAATTATTACAAATACTTACAGTTGACTTGTTGGCGAAAATATGGTATAAACTAGTATTAGTA
>JAUCGD010000902.1 GCA_030377945.1 Desulfobacterales bacterium HSG17
TCACCTTTACCAACACTTGATTATTTTACAAAAGCCACATGTCCTGCATGCGGAAGAGTTGATGCAAAAAGAGATACTGATACCATGGATACCTTTGTGGAATCATCCTGGTATTATTTAAGATATTGTTCGCCGCGATATGACAAAGGTATGCTGGAGCCAGAGGCAGTAAAATATTGGGCACCTGTGGATCAATATATTGGAGGCGTGGAGCATGCAGTCCTGCATTTATTATATTCAAGGTATTTCATGAGGGTGCTGCACAGCTTTGGAATGATTGATTTTAAAGAACCGTTCACAAGGCTTTTAACCCAGGGAATGGTCTGTAAAGAGACCATGACCTGCCCTGAACATGGATATCTTTTTCCTGAGCAGGCACAAAAAAATGAGAAAGGCACACTTGAGTGTACAATATGTAATAGCGATGTTGAAGTTGGCAGAGTTATTAAAATGTCCAAATCTAAAAAAAATGTTGTTGATCCAAATGAATTGCTTGAACAATATGGAGCTGATGTAACGCGTCTGTTCAGTCTGTTTGCTGCCCCGCCTGAAAGAGATCTTGAGTGGAATGAAGATGGTGTTGAAGGCAGCAATAGATTTGTCAATAGACTGTGGCGCCTTGCTCTGGAATGTATTGAAAAACTCGATGGTTTTGAGCCATATAAAGGTGCAGCTTCTGAGCTTGTAAATGTACAGGCAAAAGAGCTTTATATTAAAGCAAATCAGACAATTCAAAAAGTTACTGATGATATTGATCAAAGCTTTCATTTTAACACAGCCATTTCTGCTGTCATGGAACTTGTAAATAGTTTATATACTGTTGATTTAGATTCTGCTGTAGATGAGCAAAAAAAAGTGGTCTTGTTCTGCCTTGAAAATATTGTTTTATTGTTGTCTCCAATTACTCCTCATTTTTGTGAAGAGATTTTTCAGAAAATGGGTAATCAGGGTTCAATTCTTGACCAGCCATGGCCGGATTATAGAAAAGACAGTCTTAAAACAGATGAGATGCTTGTTGTTGTACAGGTCAATGGAAAGCTTCGGGCTAAAATTACAATGAATGCTGACAGTGATGAGGATATGATCAGGAAAACTGCTCTGGATGATGAAAAAATTAAAAAATA
>JAUCGD010000903.1 GCA_030377945.1 Desulfobacterales bacterium HSG17
TATAATATCAAGATTAACATTGAGAAATTTTGCAAATTCAAGGGCAAGATCATATTCAAAGCCAACAGGCTTACCTTCATAATAATATAATGTGTTTAAAGATTTATTGGTGATAAGTCGCAACACTCCAGTTTTTTTTACTCTTTCAAAACAGGTAAGATCAGAATCAAATTCATTGTTGTGGATTACTGCAGAGAAATAGATAAAAAGACACATCAGTGCTGTAATGTTGATCAAAATAAAATATTTTAAATAAAATTTTTTCAAATCCATTAACCAGAATTAATTTCTGCCATGGGAATAATCTTAATTTTATTTACATTTTGGAATCCCCGGGGAAGTTTTTTCCCTCTGCGACCTCTCATTGCAGTATAATCCTTTTGGTTCCCAGGAGTTAATTTTAAAAAATGTTTGCCTGAATGTATAACAATAGTAGAATTTAATGGCAATATTTCAAGGAAGTTGAGTGTCTCTCCTTCAGGTGGTTCCATGGCTTTTTTCGGGATGGAAATAATTTTGTTTCCTTTGCCTTTGTGCAGGCTTGGCAGTTGATTCAATGTAAATATCAATAGTCTGCCAGAAGAAGTAACAGCAGCAATATGGTCTGTTTCAAGATCAAAAACTTTTTTAGGGTGTAAAAGCTGATTTTTGTTTTGCAAGGCTGCATTTTTCAAGGTTACAATGGCCTTACCGTTTTTGTAATTTGTCAATAAGTCACTGAATTTAACAATAAATCCATATCCGCTGTCAGCACCCATGAGAAAATGATTGTGATTTTCTCCTGATAACATAAATTTTATATTGGCATCGGTGGCAATGGACAAATGTCCTGTTAGAGGTTCTCCATTTCCCCTTGCAGAAGGAAGTGTATGTGAATACAGCATATAACTTCTGCCTGTATTATCAAAAAAGATAATGGGTTTATCACTTCTGGTTCTTAAATAGGTTAGAAGAGAATCTCCTGATTTGAATTTAACATTGCCTGGATCAATATCGTGTCCTTTAGCTGAACGAATCCAGCCATTTTTTGATAATATTACGGTTACAGGCTCAATATCTATCACATCGGTAATAGAAAATTTTTCTGCCTCTTTTCTCTTTTTTATGGGAGATCTTCTTTTAT
>JAUCGD010000120.1 GCA_030377945.1 Desulfobacterales bacterium HSG17
TTTGATTTTGGATCGTGCACCATTTAAATATATAAGAAATTAGCGGTATCACCGCTTTCCAGTTATTCTCCATGAATCATCCTACTCATACTCAAAAAATAATTCTGTGGTGTCCAGATATTCAGATATCATTCCATTTATAATAATATATGGATTCAAATAATTAGCACATTCAATATTTATCCAGGATCTTTTGATGAAGACCTTCAGTCTTTAAGTCATCTAAGGCTTGTTGGAGCTTTTGAATTAAATAATCGGGTGTCTTGGCATTTAGGGCAAAATATAGCTGCCCCTCCTTTAAAACATATACCGATTCGTATTCATTGGAATCGTAGCCGTTTTCCCTAAGGATCCATCTGGCAGTGATGTCTGCATAAGCCCATAAATCAATTCTACCCGCGACTAGTTTTTTTGCATTTATGTCAGGGTGATGCACAATACTTAGCGTTCCCTTTATGATACCATTTTGAACTAAAATCTGTTCGCCAACATCATCTCGAACAACGCCTACGATATATTTATTTATATCTTCGATCGATTTTATGATGATACGTCTATATTTAGGGGCAGTAAGAACTATTTTCAGAGTGGCAAACGGGCCAACCCATTTAAAAAGCGCCTCTCTCTCCTTGGTTCGGGTCATGGCAAACAGACATGTATTTTTTTCTCTCAAAACGTCTCGGTATGCGCGTGCCCATGGTAGGAGTTCTATATCCTCACGGGTTGTATTGGCATCAACCTTTTTGAGAATTTCCTCCATCATGTCGACCGAAATACCTTGTAAAAAATTATTACGTTTAAAGTTGAATGGGGGGTATTCTTCCGTCAAGAGTCGAAAGTCGTCAATGGTTACTTCTGAAGAAAAACTATTCATCGCAAAGAGCAAAATAATAGCTGGCAGCAGACTAACGATCCTTTTCATTATACGATAACTCATACAGCGGTTCCTTTCTGTGAAAATTGATCGTACATGAATTGGATCGAAACAGAGCAGGATCGGAAACCAAGGGGGGTATTTGGTATGAATATAATTAATACAATAACTGTATGGAATTAATCAATATAAAAGAATAAAATAGATAAGAGAATCAAAAAATCCAATCTGTAAACCGGCATTCGGGATTTCAAATGGATTGCCGTGAAATGGGGCAACATTGAACTGTCAGGGCGCTAAATGTACGTGAATTTGGATTTATTGATTAATACCCCTATATCGATCTATGATTTTTTCATACTCCTCACTATTTTTTAACTGCATTAATGCATTGTTAAATGCCTCTACAATTTCGGTGGTAACTGTTTTTTTACTAAACATGACATGAATATCACAAAAATAGACCTTCATAGGATGGATTTCTATTTTGCCTAATAGTTTTTGTTCTTTCATCATATCATGAGCAGCTATGTTATCCATTAAAAAACCATCAACCCTTCCAGATATCAGCATTTTTGAATGGGGCACATCCACGTTTGTTTCATTTACATGTTCTCTGAATTCAGGATTTTTTATTAAATCCGCATACTCTTTTCCATAATAGTAGCCTGAAGTGACACCTAGTTTAAAAGAAGTTCCAATGATATCAGACAGTGAACTGAATCTATATTTATTGGATTCACCCTTTAACACATACAAATTAACTCTTTCAGTTCTGTAGGAGGCTGAATAATAAGCATATTCTTCTCTTGCGGGCGAATAAGAAACGCTTGATGCAAAGTCAAGACTTCCATCTTTTAAACGCATTAAATGGGCATCCCAATAAATTTTTGAAAATATAGGTTTACACGGCATTCTTCTAAAAATGGCTCTAATAAAATCTACATCTAAACCTGCAAGTTCCCCACTTTTCTTATCGACATATTGATAAGGAGGATAAGGTTGCCAGCCTGATTGTAATTCGCATGCATGCACGATTGGAATGAACGATGAAAACAAAAAGAAAAAAACAATAGCTAATATATTCTGCATTTTTATCCCTTTCTAAGAAAAGGTATAACATCAATCTGTAAAAAAATCCCTTTCTTCAGTGCATCCACATTGATCCCGTCCCGAGATTTTAAACTTGAAATAAAGCCAGGTAAAATTTCTCTATGCAATAGCGTAGTGAAGCATTGATTGCATAAAGTGAAGGATGCTTGCCACTATACGTAACAAAATGAAAATTGACATCAGCTCAGCCTAAAGTCAATATCTGCCTGAATTTTCAATGAAATATTGAAAGGAGGCAGAGTTGATGTATGAAAATGAAAATCCGAATACATTTTTTGACCGACGCCCAAGCGATTTAAAAAAGCGACTTGATTCATCTGCATTTGACAACATTTTACTGTCAAAAAACAAGTCCGAAATTTCAGGCCATCATTTTTCAGCGATTTCGCCTAAAAGTAATTCAAGCTCAACAAGTCGGAATAATGCCCGCTTTCAAATTGAGGCATCTTTAAAACGAATCGCTGAGAAGCATCTTCCCGGCCAAAATCAGGTTGCCGCTTATCTATTTGAAAAGTATCGAAAAAACTTAAAACTCAATACAATCCGGAACAATGCTCAAACGCTTGAGTTATTCCTTGGATTTTACAAATCGAACGGTAAATCAAGCCTCAAACAAATTGCCAGAGACGATATTGCAGGGTTTGTCGAGTTTCAGCAAGATCAAGATTTAAAAATCGTAACGGTTAACTCCAGACTGATCACGGTCTATTCTTTTGTTCGGTTTCTGGTTGAAAACGGAATCGCTGCCCATAATTTGCTTGATCGTAAGTTACGATTAAAACTTCCGGATGCACTTCCACGGGCCATGGATCCTTATGACGTAGACCAATTGCTAAAGTTTAAAGGTAAAATCCGTGATCGGGCAATGATCATGATTTTGCTAAGAACCGGAATGAGAATTGGAGAATTATTGGACACAAAAGTCTCAGATGTAAACATGAAAGAACAAAAAATATTGATTTATATCGGAGAGAAGAACCGCTTGGGCCGTGTGGTTTGCTTTAGTCAGGATGCAAAAAAAGACCTACTGGCTTGGATGAGCCAGAGAGACCCCGGTATTGAAATCTTATTTTATGGTCAAAGGGGTCGAAAACTTTCCTATTCCGGCGCCCGTAAAGTTTTTATGCGATATTTTGAATCAGCAGGCCTCGCTTATAAGGGATACACCCTCCATTGTTTGAGACATACTTTCGCCACAGAACTATTAAACGCTGGGATGAGACTGGAGTGCCTCCAGCAACTCATGGGACATAGCTGTATTGAAATGACCCGGCGTTATGCCAGGTTAACGGATAAGACCCGTGAAAATGAATATTTCAAAGCCATGACGATCATTGAAAGGCCAAAGAATGAAGATCATTACAAACTCGATAGTGAATTACAGGCGCTTTTTGAAGAGAAAAAATTATTCCCCTCACACAGTCAAAAATTACCTGAACACCCTTAAGCATTTTGTAATCTGGCTGGATATCCCAATTGAGACCGTAACGTATACGGAAATATCCGCCTATATCGATTTTTTGCTCGATAAAAGGCTGGCTCCTAAAACGATAAACTGCCACCTGGTCAATATCCGAGGGTATTATAATTTTCTCAAAGATGAGGAAGGTGTTCAAATTGTGAATCCGGTCAAACGAGGTTGTGCATTACGCTTACCGAATCCTCTCCCAAAACACCTGAAGGATGAAGAAGTAGATATTTTTTTAAAAGCAATCAAAAGCAAACGGGATTTGGCCATATTTACATTGATGCTCAGGTGCGGTTTGCGTGTTGAGGAAGTGGCCAACGTAACCTTGAATGCATTGGATTATCGTCGTCGCCAGCTTCTGGTTATAGGGGGCAAGGGAGGTAAGGATCGCATGGTTTACATTAGCCCTGATACATATGAAGCCCTTGTTCAGTACTTGAAACGTAGACCAAGAACCAGATTCCAAAAAGTGTTTCTGGTGGAAAAAGGAATCCATAAGGGTAAACCAATATCGGTCCGGGGTATTCAAAAGCGGATGGAATATTATGCCGGAAAAAAGGGGTTAAAAATTTCCTGTCATCATTTACGACATACCATGGCTACCCAGCTTCTGAATGCAGATGTCGATTTGGTAATTATCCAAGATCTTTTAGGCCATACCCGAATTAAAACAACGCAACGATATTCAAGAATTTCCAACAAAAAAGTACAACAAGAGTATTTTAAGGCGATGGCAGAAATTATCGAAAAAGGATGAGTCGAAAGGTATTGGCAAATGATATCAAAGGATCAAATTACTGCTGCTAAAAAGTCAGATCTACCAAGTATCTTAGTCAATTTGGGCGTTAATCTGATTCGTTGTGGAAACGGATACCAGTTGGCTGAACATGATAGTTTGAAGTTTTTTAAGCGAGATGGTGTTTGGTTATACAAATGGTGGTCTCAAGCTGGGGAAGTCGGTGATGGGATCCAATATCTTCAGCGGCATTTGAAAATGGATTTTTTGAAAGCAATAGAAATATTGAGTCAAACACCAGTTAGCATAAACCATTCAAACAGTAAGCCCCCATCATTGAAAAAGAAAAAACATTTGGTGGGTGCAAGAAATTGGAAATCACCCACTTGGCAAAAAGCATCGGAAAGGCTGATTCAACTTAGCAGGAAAAACCTTTTAGGGCCTAATGGAGAGGAAAGGATTTCATATTTGATGAATGAGCGGGGTTTATGGCTTGAAACGATAAAAAAGCATCGATTAGGGTGGCTACCGGATAAAGACCAGATGCCCTCTAAAATTGTAATTCCGTGTTATAGTTCTCAAAAAGTACTTGTTCGAATAAGGTTCCGCATTGACCAACCATCGAATAGGCAGAATCGATATCGAATCCTTAAAGGAAGCAATCCTGATTTTCCATTTCCTTTAGGCGTTAATACCGGCAAACCATTGTTAATTGTAGAGTCGGAATTGGATGCCATACTCGTTGCGCAAGAATGTAAAGATCAGATTGGCGTTTTGGGTTTGGGCAGCACAGGAACTGTTTTGCCTTCTTCGACAATTGAGTATTTAAGCATGAAAATACCATATATTCTTATCAGTTTGGACAATGACAAAAGCGGTAAGGAGAAAACAATCGATCTGATAAGAATGCTTCCAAATGCTATCAATTGGCCAATACCGGAGTCCTTCGGAAAAGATCCCGGTGAAGCGTGGAAACGAATGGACATAAAATTATGGATAGAAAAAGGCCTGGATGGGTACCGAATTGAAAGGAGGTGTAATTTGCACAGATAAAAATCAAATTGATGGTCCACTATTGACATCAGAAAGGGCATAGTATTACATAAATAACGAATAGAGATTTTTTAAAATATTATAACATATTAATTTTATTGAAAATTTTAGCACTTGTTACGTATAGCTTGCCAATATCCAGCTTCAGCCAAAATTCATTTTCTATGATACATCCTCAATGATATTGTGACCGTATCACATCTGTGACACCAAAATCAAAAATCGCCTCTGGAAACCGGCATCAGCCGTGAAAAGCGGTAGCTTCGATCCTGAAACCTGGCCTTTTTTGGATTTTAATTTTTCCAGGATGATCCTCCCCCGATATCTTTTCGTCTTCCTAAGTTGTTTTTTTCCTGATCAATTTTGGCATCACGTATAAAAGGAGGGGGACAAAAAAAAGGATCTTTAATAATAACATCAGCTGGGAAGGGTTCGCAAAAAATACCTGACCGACCATCATTCCTATAAAAACGGTAGCGCTGCCTATCAGCAAAAGGCCTGAGAAATGCCAAAACCTCGACCAGAATGTCTGGCCGAAGTGGCGGCAGAGAATGACCCACATGCCTCCAATAGCCAGGGAGATGAAGTAAAGCAACCATTTCGATCCCTTGCCGGTTAGGTCAAATTGAAAAAGGAAACTCACGCCGAGAGTTAAAAAAACACCCCAGAGGGAAAAAAACAGCAGAAGAAAAATCCATTTGATACGTATGCAGACGAAAAGGTACCAGGAATGTTTACGAAATATTTCGTTGATCTTGACTGAACCGGAAAGAATACCGATCATAGTGATAAAAGCAGCGATAATCCCAAAGAAGGCACCGGTCGTACCCAGAAAAACTCCCAGCCACCCGTGCTTGCCATACTGACCTGCTCCAATGGATATGGAAATACAGAGAAGCGCCAGCATAATTGGGATTTCAAAGAGTTTTCCCCGTTCATTCGCCAGTGGCCGTAGCATTTTTCGAACAGTGAAGACTGGAGACATCTTCATTATGAAGAGGTAAATGTAACGAATGCGTGCCATATTCCACATATGGTGTTTGATCGAAAGTCATTAATTCTTGCCAGATTTCATACTATAAAAAATTTTAAATCTGGGGCAACATTCATCTTTCAGCCTGGCCATTTTTCGACTTGAAATAAGCACCTTTGGCAGATTGCTACACCGTGACAACCACGAATCACGCTACATAATGCATGTCCCAAGTGCTGCTTGAAGTGGTTTGAAATCTATTCCTGTAAGCCAAATAACCATCCTCGAATCATGTGAAAGGAGGATCAGTCTCCACTTTTTCCTTTGGTCTCATCCAGGACCATTCGGACCATCTTAGCCAGTTCAGCTTTGACAACTGGCTTCATTAGAAGTCCTTTTGCTCCAATAATTTTTGCTTTTTCAGCGCTTAACCTGTCACTAAACCCAGTACAAATGATAATCGGTATATCTGGTTTGATTGCAATCAACTCTTCGGTAAGTTTAACACCAGTCATATTCGGCATTGTCATGTCCGTAACAACTAAATCATAGTTGGTTGGATTCCCTTTAAAAGCTTCAAGCGCCTCTATGCTACTTGTACGAAAGGTTACATTATATCCGAGACGTTCAAGCATCATTTTTTCAAGTTTAACAATGGGTAATTCATCATCGACCAACAAAATCCTTTCTATGCCGGTTTCAATGGTTTTCAGATCGAAGGACGGAATAATTTTAGCAGGTTTTTCTATTAAAGGTAAGTATACCGTGAAACTTGTACCCTTTCCCACCTCACTGACAAGTTTAATATCCCCGCCGTGTTCTCTAATTATTCCATAAACCACGGCAAGTCCAAGTCCGGTTCCTTTTCCCTGTTCTTTGGTTGTAAAATAGGGTTCGAAGATCCTGCCCATATCATCCTTAGTGATGCCAACCCCCGTGTCGGAAACTGATATACTTGCATATTTGCCTGGTATCAAGGTGTCTGAAAAAATGTCTTCCCCTATATATGCTTCCCGTAGCTGCACTGATATCTTTCCAGCTGTTTGTTCAACAGCATGATACGCATTTGTGATCAGGTTCATAACAATCTGGTGCATTTGTGTGGGATCTGCCTTAACCGGACCGCAATCGTTTTGGATATCTTGATCAATATCAATATTAGATGGAATCGTTGAACGGCTGAGCTTGAGAACCTCTTTCAGGATTCTTTGTATTTTGACAGGCAGCATTTTATGCTCTGTCTGGCGGCTGAAGGATAGAATTTGTTTAACGAGATCACTGCCCCTTTTCCCTGCTTGAAAAATTTCATCGACATTTTCGTATTCCAAGCTGTCTGCAGGGAGGTCTTTCATAAGCATTTCGGCTAAGCCAATGATGGGAAACAAAATATTATTAAAGTCATGGGCAATCCCACCAGCGAGATTTCCAATAGATTCTATTTTCTGGGCTTGTAGAAGTTGGGCTTGAAATCCCTCACGTTCTTCCTCAGCCCGTTTTCGCTCACTAATATCAACACCCATACCAACCTGACAGAGAGTGCCTCCGATGTCCACACGGACACCAGTCAAATAGTAGAGAGTTTTTGTTCCGTTTTTCGAGAGCCAATTTGCTTCAACAAAAGATTTTCCATCTGTAAATACTTCACCTATTCGCTTCTCAACAATGGCCTGTTCCTCAACAGGAAAAAAATCTAATGGGTGCTTTGTGCTAATTTCGGCTGTAGTATACCCAGAAACTTCTTCGAAGCTCTGATTCCATCGCAAAAATTTACCTTCTCTTGTGAAGAGGTAAAATATCCCCGGCAAGCTGTCTATCGCTATGTCGATGAATTTTTCCTCATCACGCAGTGCTTGTTCGACCCGCTTACGTTCAGTGATGTCCTGACATGTACCAAACAGCCTTACTGCCTCTCCATCCTTGTACTCAATTTGTCCTTCAGTGTGAATTTCAAGAACCTCCCCATCTTTGCAAACAAGGCGATATTCTTTTGGGGGAATTTTTTCTTTACCAGAAGCGATGCTGTCGTTTAACCATTTGGTGACGCTTTCAAGATCGTCGGGATGATGTATAGCTAAGTTAACTTTCGCATAATCAATCTTTTCGTTCAAATCATATTTCAACAACCTATGCATCCCTTCAGACCATGTAACAGCACCAGAAGATAACTCCCATGTAAAATCTCCCATTCTGGCGATGTACTGAGCCCGCAAGAGTTTGGACCGACTCTCGTAAAGCGCTGTCTCTGCCTGCTTGCCTTTAGTGATGTCAATACCTGTTGCCCCTATATACATTGGTACATCATTATCATCATAAATGATAACTGCATTCATAAGCATTGGGAATACTGTACCATCCTTATGAGTATGCCAGACTTCCAATGCACTATAATACCCATTATTAATTAGATTTTCGTTGATGCAGCGAACATCCACAAGTTGCTTTTCATTGTGAAAAACCGACAAGTTTTTTCCGATAAGTTCATCGGGAGCATAACCATGCACATTGGCGAAAAAATCATTCAAGTAAACGATAGTGCCGTCCAGATCGACAATGGCGTTTCCATGTACGGCATTGTCCGCAATAGCACGGAACTTCATGATTTCATTTTTCGAGTATTTTAATTCGGATTCAGCTTGTTCCAATTCCTGAATCCGTTGCTCTAATTCTTCATATGTGGGTTTTTTCAACATGTGGAAATCCGATAGATTATAAAAAATAGTTTTATCCAGTTCGTCTAATTCATTCGTATCGAGTTAAATA
>JAUCGD010000904.1 GCA_030377945.1 Desulfobacterales bacterium HSG17
TGTTCAATGATTTAAATAATACCTGTGAATATATTCATGATGCACTGGCAGGATTTTCTTATACAAGAGAAATATTAAGGTCAGCATTAGATGATATGAACTGGAGAGAAAATACCACAACTCTTAATATTCTTGAAGGTAGAAGGTACATGTACAAGGGTCTTAAAGGTGAAATCGCTATGGATGGAAACTTTTCTTCCTATGAATATTTGCATACTGGATTATTCAGATTACAGGTCGGATATGACAAAGGGAATATTGTATCAGGAGTACTGCTGTTGCCATCACAAAGAAGTGAGAAAAGTCCTTACGGTAATATTTTGGATATGCTCAATACTGAGATGGAAATGTTGTACCCAACAATTTCTCTGCCAGTTTCAATCTGTCTGTTTAATCTTGGAGACTCTTATGATCCAGAATGAAACTGTTAAAAAAGGAGAAACAAACATGGCTTATCCATTTAAACCTTTAAGCACCCAAAAGTTGAAAAACTACTTTAAAAAGGTGATAGAAACAAACTGTAATAATCAAGAAACTAACCAGTGCCATGAGAAACATACTGATAAAATTTCAAGAATCAAACTGAAACATTCTGGAAGGATATTAGAAGCCTGGATACAGCGAGAGATAAATTCTTGACCCTATATAATGCAGAAACAAACTTGAACAATTATAAATCCTCAGCAAGTTTCTTGATAATCTTCAGTTTTCAACTCAAATCAAAAATTTATTAACAGAATCAAACTAACCTGGGAGTCTCCTGTCCGATTGTATGGATAAGCACCTTGTAGAGTCGTCAAGGGAAATATAATACACCAGGAGATGAAAGGTGTATCTCCCAGAATCAAACTCAAATCTTTTTAATAAAATTAATTCTTCAGCGCCTGAGAATGAAACGCATAGATTGGCGCTGTTTAAGAATCAAACTAAAGGAGAAATAAAATGCAGCATGAAACAACATTAGAAAAAGTGTATGAAAAAGTTGATCAAATGTCCCAAAACTGTGTTGACCACAATGTTAATGTCGATGAAATATCATTTGATAATCTTGATGTGCTCAGAATTGGAGGAGAATCACATCACGTTAAAACAGTGGCACAAAGGTCAATTTCAAATAGATT
>JAUCGD010000905.1 GCA_030377945.1 Desulfobacterales bacterium HSG17
AATTATTGTTAATAAGCCCTATAATATGTTTCAGAAGCACGCTCTTGCCTTCACCGCTTTTACCAATAATGGCAGTAAGCTGACCAGGATATATGCTGAGATTAATACCTCTTAACACCTGGTTTGTGCCAAATGATTTATAAACATTATCAAAGCGGATAAGTGCCTGGTTATTAGACACCTGATTATTAGTTACCTGGTTTTTAGATACCTGATTTTTAGATACCTGATTTTTAGATACTGGCTCCATAATCGCCTATATAAGAAAAGATGTTAAAATATAATCTGTCAGAAATATTAATACACAGGAAATTACAACTGCAGAAGTTGTAGCAGTACTTACACCCTTTGCTCCAAAGCCTTCCTTGCGCGTATGGGTATAATAGCCTTGATAACAGCAGATTGTCACTACAACAGCTCCAAAAACCAGGGCTTTGAGAAATCCGCCGTTAATATCGCTCATCTGAACGCTGTGTTCTGCCCGGTAAAAGTAAATACCTTCATTTATTCCCAGCAGAATGGAACCTGTTAAATATCCGCCAAAAATACCAATTACATCAAAGACAGCAGTAAGTATTGGAAAACTTACCAGGGCAGCCGCAAGTCTGGGGCTGAAAAGAAATCGTACAGAATTGATATTCATGGTTTCCAGAGCATCAATCTGTTCGGATATTCTCATAATCCCGATCTCCGCTGCAATGGCTGAACCTGCTCTTCCGGTAATCATAATAGCTGTAAGTACAGGTCCCAGTTCACGAATCAAGGTAAGAGCAACCATTGTACCCAATACCCCTTCTGAACCAAATTTGACCAGAGTATAATATCCCTGAAATCCCAGTACCATACCTGTAAAAGCACCGGTAAGACATATTACAAACAGGGATTTCATACCAATAAACCAGAGCTGGTAAACAAACTTAGAAATTTGAAAAGGATAGTAAAAGATGTGAACACAGCCCCTGAGAAAGAAAATAGCAAGCCTGCCCAATTCCTGAAGTATGAAGATGGTCTGGCGTCCCAGATTGGAGATTGGCGCTGTCAGTATAGAAAGGCGCTCCATAGTTTTATCCTGATGAAATAATAGTGTCAGTATATATAGTGTATATTATGGACATGAAGC
>JAUCGD010000906.1 GCA_030377945.1 Desulfobacterales bacterium HSG17
GATTGTATAGCAGACTTTTAGATAATAATTTATGATATTATAAACTCAGGTATAAAATTATAGGGGGAAAGGTTTGAAACCCTCCCCCTGCAACTTTTTTATATTTAAGTCTTATGCAATTCCCAGTTTGAACTTCAGGGCTTTTAATGTATTGAGCATAAGCATAGTAATGGTCATTGGTCCAACACCGCCCGGAACAGGTGTAATAGATCCGGCAATCTCTTTTGCTTTTTCAAAGTCAACATCACCGCGAAGAACAGCAATTTTCTTCCCTGTTTTTTCGCTGATTTTCTCACCTACCCTGTTTACTCCTACGTCAATAACACAGGCTCCGGGTTTAATCCATTCAGGTTTTACCAATTCAGGAACACCTGCTGCAACAATAAGAATATCAGCACGCTTACAATGAGCAGCAAGATCTTTTGTACGGGTATGAACAATTGTTACAGTTGAGTTGGCTCCGGTGCCTTTTTGTACCATCATATTGGCAATGGGTTTTCCAACAATATTGGACCGGCCTACCACAACTACCTCGGCTCCGCTGGTTTCAACACCTGCACGAACGATCATTTCCTGAATACCGGCCGGTGTACAGGGCGGAAATTTTACTTCATCACCACCGATCATAAGTCTTCCAACATTAACAGGATGGAAACCGTCAACATCTTTATCAGGATCAATGGCATTGAGTATTTTCTTGTCGTCAATATGTTTGGGAAGGGGAAGCTGTACAAGGATTCCGTTAATGGAATCATCATTATTATATTTTTCAATAAGGGCCAGCAAATCCTCTTCAGAGATATCTATTGGCTGGGTATCCTGGATTTCTTGAAATCCTACCCTGTGGGCAGTTTTGATCTTCAGGGTGACATAAGAAATTGAGGCTGGATTTTCTCCGACCAGAATTGTTACAAGACCGGGAACTACTCCATGTTCTTCTTTAATTTTTACTACTTCTGCTGTAATTTCTTCCAGAATTTCTTCACGAATTTCAGTTCCCTTGATTAACTTGGCTGACATTGTAATCTCCTTTTCATAAATAAAAGCATTGAGTGGATTTTCTATTAACCGTATTTTAACGAAATCGAATTCTTTTATTCTAATAATGAATTTATGTC
>JAUCGD010000907.1 GCA_030377945.1 Desulfobacterales bacterium HSG17
TCCCACTCCACAGGCTCAAGCACAATCTCTTCAGGATCATCAGGGCATATTATGCTGATTTCATATTCTGATATATTTTTAATTTTGCCTATTTTACCATTAAAATATCGTTGTGAAACTGCAGTATCATTGCGAAGAAACATGACCTGGGCTCCCTGCTTGAATTCAAGAAAAGCAGAGGTTGGAAATGTATGTTCAGGAAATTCACCTGAAACCTGTGCTTCAAAATGATATTTTTTCCCTGGCAGGGCAGTAAGTCTTTTTTGATTGATGATGGCAGCGCTCTTGTTGTGGGTGGTTAAAGTTATATAACCTTGATCATCTGTCGGGGTAAAATCTTTAATATAACGCTGGTTGAGCTTATCAATCAAGGAGGCATCAATAGTGTTGTTTCTCACTTTGTTGAGAATTTTAATAAATTCACTGTCTGACTGTCGGTAAACATGTTTTAATTCAATGGTAAAATGTTGCGTTTGTGCAAGAGTATGGCTGGAAAAAAAATAGACTGAGTCATAATACTGCTTTAACAATGCCCACTCATCCTGCTTTGCCACAGGAGAAAGCTGGTGAAGATCTCCTATCATGAGCAGCTGCACCCCGCCAAAGGGTAAATCACTATTTCGATGCCGCTGCAAAACAGAATTTACAGCATCAAGCAGATCAGCTCTTACCATACTGATTTCATCAATAACCAGCAGATCAAGACTTTTAATAATCTCTCTTTTCTCTTTACTGAACCTGAACATTCGCTGTCTATTGGTTGCATGGGCATGGCTTCCTGGGACGAAAGGGCCAAAAGGAAGTTGAAAAAAAGAGTGAAGAGTAACTCCTCCTGCATTGATGGCAGCAACTCCTGTGGGAGCTGTGACAATCATTCTTTTTATGCCATTTTCACTTAAGTTTCGTAAAAATGTGGTTTTGCCGGTACCTGCTTTGCCAGTTAAAAAAATATGGTTGTCTGTATATTGGACAAAATCCCATGCCAGCTGCAATTCATGATTTTCAGACTCACCTGTTATATCTTTATATTCCATAATGCTCCCAAATTTTACAGGTTTCCCAACAGATACTATTTATAAAGCAGGAGTATGATAAAATCAATTCCAGAATTTGCTTA
>JAUCGD010000908.1 GCA_030377945.1 Desulfobacterales bacterium HSG17
AAATTATTGTTTAATACGCTCTTTCAGAGCTTACTTTTTGGGTGGAATTCCGATCCCAGGCCGCTGGCCTGGGCTTTATCAATTTGCCCTTTCAGGGCTAAGTGTCGTTGTAGGGTTAAAGCAGATTCAGACAATAAAAATATCAGGCCTGCATTATGGAAATTGAAATCTGACTCTCAATTTTACACCCACACAGCAAATATCTGCTTATCATGAAACTTGATTTCTTCCTGTTTATATTCCTTGTTTTTATTGAAGTCATAAATCAACAGAAAACCCTGGTTAAGGGAATACATATCAAGGTATTTGCTTAACTGCCCAAGCCCTTGCTTATGGGCTTTTGTGCCGTACCATCGTTTAAGTTCCACTACATAACGCCTGTTTTTAAATGTAATAACAATATCCATCCGGCGTTCATCTGATACATTGGGTTCTTTAAATTCAAATCCTCTGCCGTTGATAATGGGTCGTAAAAAGGAGAGGAATAAAAGACGGCCTTCACGCTCCAGGAATTTTTTATCTCTGCTTGATCTATGCTCTTTCATGAAAGCCTGGAATCTCTCAAGAATCAGCCTGATATTCAAATCGTTTTCAGTATAAAATTCCGGGTGCGATTCCAGCCTGTTTTCCTGTTCCCTAGTCAGGGTTTTTGTCATCATATAGCTGTAAATCCGCTGTTCATAAATCCTGTTATGAATTTTACAGCCTTCTTTTGAATCAGTGAGAATTCCGTACAAGTATCCCAGGTTAATGACAGGCACATTAATGTTAAAAGGAATTCTCTTGCCGTTAATTAGAGCGTGTCGCAGAAATATATGGGACATGTCCAATTAGCAAATATCACGATTTTTCTCTTTCCATTTTTTTCCTTTGAGCTTATTTCTCTTTCCATTTTTCTCTTTCTTTCTATTTTTCTCTCTAACAAATTTTTCATTTTGGAAGATTCATTTCTGATTTTGTCAAATCTCGCATTAATTTGTTCAAGTTGGAAGAAAGAATAGACCTCTGGCCTGCCGATCGAAGAGTTTCTATACTTCGCTCCTTCGGTTTGTTGAAACCGTATTTTTCCGTTTTTAGCGTACCGATTACACCTTCCATCATTCCTCGTTCGCTTTT
>JAUCGD010000909.1 GCA_030377945.1 Desulfobacterales bacterium HSG17
TTTTAAAGAATATGTTATATAGCCTTCAACTCGTATGTCATTTAACACATCATCCGGTTGATCGCATTACTCATGCAGCAAAAGAAGGAGGTTTGCACTATTTTATTGAATTTTCTCCAAGACAATCCTTTGAAGTAATAATCAAGACTGTGAATCCATCCCAGACTCACATTGGATTAATAGGACTATGGGAAAGAGAAATAGCAGCCGGAATGCTCAGGCTTGGCGGATTAACAAGTATTGGACGGGGGCGTTTATCAATTGAAAAATCAGAACATCATTTATACATGCCTGCAAATTGTATTGACAAAAACTGGATGCAGGCATCTCTTGATGAAATCCCCATAGATTCAAGCGAAGTTTATTCAGGCATATGGAAATGTTTTAATATTCCGGCTGCCGGGATTTATATTGATATTCTATCGACAATTTGGGGACAAAGCCGGGAGAAAAAATAATGCACTACATGAATCCTTTTGATTTTGTACCGCTTTCAGCAGCTGGGCCTAAACAGATACCGGATGATGTGTTAAATGACATACGAGTTGAAGGCTATATAACATATTCTTTAAAAACACTGACCCCGCTTCATATCAACGGAAAAACAACTAAGTCAGGCAGTCACTTTGACAAAAAATATTTCTATGAAAGTTACGGACATAAGCTAATACCCGGTGCATCTATCCGGGGAATGCTCTATTCTTATATTGAAGCACTTACAGGAAGTGATCTGAGCATTTATACCAGGGGAGATGAAGAGGGTTCTTCTAAAATCCCTGCCTATGGTAAGCACTTTGACCCAAGAAATGCTCAAAAATGCCGCCATGTTGGTTTTCTCATGACTTCCAAAGATGATAATCTTAAAGCCAAAGATAAATCTGTAACTTATAATCATCGCGGTAAATCTAAAACCAGAAAAGTGTTTGAACAAAATGAAACTCTTGCAAATAAATTTGGATTGCACAAGGTTAATGATGTTGCAAGATTTCTATTTGGTTATGTTGATGAGGATAAAAAGGAAAATACTGATAAGAATACTTTATACACTGAATCTGCAAGAGCCGGCAGGCTGATATTTGAAGATGTTTTACTAGCTGATAATACAAAAATGAA
>JAUCGD010000121.1 GCA_030377945.1 Desulfobacterales bacterium HSG17
AAATTCCCGCGCTACTTTCTGTCGTCCCTACGGGACTTAAACAGTTGATATAAAATATTTAAAGTCCCAGAGGGACGACAGGAAATAGCCCGGCAGTTTACTGCCGGGTCAAACGATGATCGTGGCCAAAATCCGTTTGTCCATTGAGATTTTCCCTTTAATATATTACTCCTTCAGCCCTTGCCAGATATGGATCTGTGGGTATTTCTTTTTTTAATTCTTTTAATATGACAAGGGCATTATCATATTCTTTCCGAGTGATATTTTCAAAAAGGTTTTCCAGTTTCTTGCGTATATCTTCAGCAGGTCGGGATTCATCTTCCATTAAAAGTTCCAGCAGAAGATTCATTGTCATTCCATAGCTTTCATCAGGTTTTTCATACTCTATCCCAGTATGAGTTCTTTTCAGAATAAAAATTGATTCCGGTTTGACATTGCCGAGAACCTGGGGTGAATGGGTTGTTATGATAAACTGGCAGTTGGGAAACGCGGTCAGAAGTTTGGGTATAATCTGCCTCTGCCATGAAGGATGCAGATGAAGCTCTATGGCATCTATCATAAGGACTGCTTCTTCAAGTAAAGGATTTTCAGCTTCAGGATAACTCACAGCAAGATATACTGCAATTGTCGCTATAAATGCAATCTGGTGCTGTTCACCGCAAGACAGTTGTGAAAAAAGAAGAGTATCTTCCTTATTTCCAGGATTTTTATCAACTGTAAATTCTTTTTTTTCCCTGTCATCAAAAAGGCCCCTAAAACCAGTAATATCAGAGATTACTTTTTTGACTGCCTGTAATATCCTGTCTTTTTCAAAATGATCTTTTCCAAAATCTTTTCCACTGTCAATAAATTTTCTAAGTCTGCTGTTTTCCAAGGCTTCCCGATCTGAAATCCAGGCAAAAGAATGACCGTACCGGGTTGTATCATCTATAATAGAACCCATAAACGGGTCCACTCCTGATATTAGGTTTCTTATTTTTTCGCTTGGAGCGTAAGTTCCTGTAATTGTGGAGCGGTCTTCTGAAAATGTTCTGTGGGGAGGCCGGATGCCTGGTTCGGGAAAGTGTGAGATTAGATCAGAGGTTATTTTGTCAGGTGTGCTGCTCGCGGTTGTGGTGATGTTTTTATCTCTGTAAGATAATTTCAGGCTGAGATATGCGTGTTTTGAACCTGTTTGAATATCATGCGGGTTGATAATACCCCGATTTTCCAATTTTAACCGTTCATTGCCAGTAACATGATTAAGACATGCAATATCAATTGTTTTTCCCAGCGCGTTAAGTATGGTTGTTTTACCGCTTCCGTTTTTTCCGGCAAAAACATTTAACCTGGGATGAAAATCAATCTGCATTTCCCGGATGCCTTTGAAATTTTTTATGTTGATCTTTTTTACTTTCACCTTTTTGTTCCTTTGGCCATTAATTTTTTTTACCACAGATTACACAGATTTGCACAGATTAATGAGTGCCAAAACGCAAAGTCACTTTCATTTCTTATTTTCTATATTCACTTCAACTGCTGAGAGTTTCTCATTTTGACGTTTTTTGACAAGTAAACCTGTTTCATAATCTTCAATTTTTTCTAATATAATTTCATATGTTTCAGCAGGGATAAGATAAGCTGTTGGTTTGTTGTGATTTAATATTGCTATTGGTTCACCGCCGGATTGTTCAATAAGTGCAGACGGATTTTTTTTTAACTCGGATATGCTTGCAGAAATACTTGCTAATACGGATTCCATATTTTTACCTCCCATTATAAATGATACTATTTTATGGTTTTAATATAGGTTTTATTTATGGTCTTTGCAAGTGATGTTTTGTTCTTCATTTAAAGACTTTTGCATAAAATTTTTTAACCGGAATTGTTAATCCGATAGAAGTTAATTCAAGTTCGTCATCGCTGTTTTTCAAAATTTCCAATTCCCATTTTTTCCCGGCACGCCTGTATAACCAGGCTTCAAATTTGTGCTGACTGACCAGAAGGTATTCCTGTAATGTCGGAATTTGGATATAATTTTGCAATTTGATTCCTCTGTCGAAATTTTCTGTGGAATCAGATAATACTTCAACAATCAGTATGGGCTTTTCTAAAACCAGATCATCTTCTTCAGGTTCACAGGTAACAAAAATATCAGGATAGTAACAGTCATATCCTGCTTTTAGTTTCATGTCTGCCGAATAAACATCGCATGAAGATTTTTGCAGGTGGTGCATTAAATTATACAGGATATTTCCGGTTATTTTAACATGATTTTTTGTTGCACCTGCCATTGCAAGGATTTCGCCATTGACCAGTTCGTTTTTGTTTGACGAATTTTCTTCCAGCAGCAAATATTCATCTATTGTAAATAATTTTCTTTGAGGCAGTCCCATTGTTTTAATCCTATAATAGTAAAGCGAAATTTATTATTTTCATTTTTCTAATAATTGTTTCTCAATGGATTTGAGAACTCTTAAAATTAAACCAGATTCAAATGCTGAGACTAAAGCTCCTTCACAAAACCTATCATTTCTTACAATCGCAGTGATTAATTTACATTTTGTTGGAATATCAACTGTGTCAAAATCAAATTTCTCATCATTTGCTATTTTTCGTCCTTCTTCCCATGCACCCCAATCAAAATCTATCATTACAGGCAGACTATACACTATTTTCATAAATTTTGTAACTATTGGTGCTTCTATGCAGTATGGAAGTTGGAAAATTCCTTTTTCATTTTTTTCACCACCTACCATTTTACCGAATTTTGTCGTATTTTGAATTGCTGGTATTAATTTTAATAATGGCAGCCACTCTTGAACAGTAAGGGCAAATATTTTTTCTTTATAATTATTCTCATTAATATTCATCTTGTTATGTGCTCTTTCATTATTATCTGTTTTGCCCGTTTTGGCGGGAGTTTTATCTGAGAGGCAATATCTTCCGGGATTTCAATTAAGATTGATTGCATTCTATTTTCCAAAGTGACGAATTTTGCTTATTTGTTTTTCTCAGGAAGTCAATTATTATTAAAATATCTGTCAAAACTCTGTTATAGGCCATGATTTCATCCTGATTTCATTTTCTGTTGTATTCCATTGAGATATTGACTGAAAATCTTTTTTCCATCCATCTTTGAATGAGCAGGATTCTTTTTTTGTCGGTATTATTATAATCTGTACTTCCTTAGTATCAAGTTCTTTGGGTAAATCAACAGAAATGCGATTTCCAATAACCCTGCTATATGTTATCCAGGTGTTAGTTTCTTGAATTTGTTCCATATCTTCCCTCTTTGTGTTGTTTTCCCAGCGCGTTAAGTATGGTTGTTTTACCGCTTCCGTTTTTTCCGGCAAAAACATTTAACCTGGGATGAAAATCAATCTGTATTTTCCGGATGCCTTTGAAATTTTTAATGTCGATCTTTTTTACTTTCACCTTTTTGTTCCTTTGGCCATTATTTTTTTTTACCACAGATTACACAGATTTGCACAGATTAATGAGTGCCAAAACGCAAAGTCACTTTCATTTCTTATTTTCAATATTCACTTATCATTGTTTCACCCGGCAGTAAACTGCCGGGCTATTATCTGTCGTCCCTCTGGGACTTTAAATACTTTCATATCAATAATTTAAGTCCCAGAGGGACGACAGATAATAGCGCGGGAATTTATTCCCGTGCTTGCTTGCTGGATCAAACGATAATCATGACCCTCAATTGTTTTAACTCTGCCATTCATTTTGCTTCTCTTTAAATTTTTCTGGAATTATTGTTCCAAGCATTTGTATTTCCGTTCGCTTTTTTATTAAAATACCTGGCTTATTAGAGATTTTTGAAGAGATTTAGATGAAGAAATTTTATTCTGATTTGAGTTAATATATCCATCAATTTCTTTCAATATTTTAACAATTTTTTTTTGTTCTTCATAATCTGGGAATGGAATATACATCGCTTTTAATTCATCGCGATTAACTTTGGGCATCCCAGTTCTATTCTGAAAACGTAAAAGTTTTCTTGTAAATTTTTCTGTTAATAAATAATAAAATAAATATTCTTTTAAAATACCCCCTTTTTTTAATCTCAATGGATAAATATCGGCACTACATAACCCTCTGAATTTTGGAAGTGCAACTTTTTTGAAGTAAGGACGTATTTTTGAATAAATAATATCATCTTCTGTAAAAAGATAATTTCCGCTTTTAATATTTAATTCTTTTGCAGTTTTTAACTCAGTTATTTTCCCTGTATTTGACTCAATCCTTTCGGAACCGATTTGATACAAATTTGCATATTTTTTTTTTTGGGGATCAACTTGCCCACTTTTAATTTCAACACAGTCAAAGAATTTGGATTCGTTAAAATCTATTCTAATCAAACCACTTTTGCCATTTTTGGTATTTGTAATTTTCTTTTTTTTTAAGGCTTCAATTCCATATGTATAGAGTTTTTCTCGATTAATATTTCTTAATAGAATAGAATGTTCCAAGAACTCTAACGCCTTCTCAATCACCTCATCCATACCCCAGAGAAGTTCCGCCAGCCGTGCTTGCTGGTCTTTTGGCGGGAGGAGGAATTCGTAGTTAGCGACATCACGCCATCTTACATGCGGATTTGTTGAACCAACAATTGCAGAAATGGTATGGTTGTAAAAGCTTTCGCTGTGGAATAAAAAAGGAATAAAATCAGGTTGTACTATTTCAGAGTTTGGCTCAAGGGTTAAAGTCTTTTCTCCACAAATACCATCAAATGAGGCTAATGCAGTTCTTCGCAAATGTGGATTACGAGTTGGGAATAAAACTTGTCCCTTTCGAAAGATCTTAAAAAAAGTGGGAGGTAATTCATCATTTTCTTGATTCCCCCACCTCTTTATATTCAAAGATTCAGCATCAAAATGTTCGACCTTTAAAAATTTTTGAAATCTATTTTTGGCATTAAGCTTATCATTTTCTTCTTTTTTTGTAACAACATCAATTAGCTTGGTTTTCTTCCATTTTGTTTTATCTAATTTCATATTATTATTAATCCAGTATGTTAAATAGTTTTTCCATACTCTTTTCTAATTGCATTGAACTTCTTTCCCAAATAGCATAAGCTTTTTTAACCGATAACACTTCTCTTTCAACAATTCTGGAAGATTTTACATATTTTGTTACAAGTAGTGACGAATCATTTTTTAATACATCTTCAACTTTTACTACACGAGCAAAATCCTTGATATTTTTATAAGTTTTATAAGTTTTAAATATTTTATTTATATGCTTATCTAATAAATAGGATATTGTTTTCTCATTTTTAACTTCATCATAAGCATTAATAAATAAAATTTTTCCTTTTCTTTTGTCTTCCTTATTTGTTCTTCTAATAAGCAATGCTGATTCCATTGAAGAATTATAAAACAGATTTTTACCAAGCGCGATTACACAATCCACAGTATCCGTTTCTATCATTTTTTTTCGTATTTTCTTTTCATTGTCCCTGAACAGAATACCATGAGGCCAAAGTTGAACACATCTGCCTTCTTTTTCATCCATACTTTTATGAATATGCTGTTCAAAAGCATAATCCGCGCATCCTTGGGGCGGTGTACCCCAGATGTTTCTCCCATAGGGATCATTAACAAAACTCTTCCTGTCCCATGATTTTATGGAATACGGCGGATTTGCAAGAATTACATTAAACTTTTTCAACTCGTCATTTTCAAGAAAAGCCGGGCTGGTCAGGGTATTGCCCCGGACAATGCTGAACTCTTCAATACCGTGCATAAACATATTCATCCGGGCAATGGCAGAGGTTATCAGGTTTATCTCCTGACCGTAAAGCTTTAGGGTGCGGTATTCCTTGCCTTCTTCTTTTAAATGCAGGGCGCAGTTAAGCAGCAAGCCCCCGGAACCGCAGGTAGGGTCATAAACTTTTTCACCGGGCTGAGGATTCATAATCATGGTCATCAACTTAACAACAGTACGGTTGGTATAAAACTCCGCAGCAGTATGGCCGCTGTCATCTGCAAACTCTTTTATAAGATACTCATAAGCATTGCCCAGCTTATCATCAGCAACACTGGAAAGATTAAGCTTATGCTGAGAATAATGTTCAATCAAATTGATTAAAGTTTCATCGGAAAGACGGTTTTTATTTGTCCAGCTTGCATCACCGAAAATACCGTAGAGCGTATCCGGGTTAGCTTTTTCAATGGCACGCATGGCATCCTGCAAAGCCACGCCCACATTAACCGTAGTTTCCCGCACATTCTTCCAGTGTGCACCCTTGGGAACCTGGAAATGGTGGTTTTCAGCAAACTCGGCATATTCAATATCACCGTCGCTATCTGCAAGGGCATTTTCAAACTCTTCATCGTAAACATCACAGATGCGCTTGAAAAAAAGCAGGGGAAAGATGTATTGTTTATAATCTCCGGCATCAATAGTACCTCGCAAGGCTGTTGCTGCTCCCCAGAGATATTTTTCCAGTTCTTGCTGGTTCATTTAACAAACCCCTTTAAAATTGTTTTAAATTTTTTCTCAGCTTTCAAACTCTCATCCCATGCAGTTTTCAAATCAGCCATAGCCTCCTCAACAGAAGGAAGATTATCCTCAATTATCTTTTCCACATAAAGCGGAATATTCAAATTAAAATCATTTTCTTTAATATCTTCAAAACCAGCAGCCTTAACAAAGTTTTCAACATCTTCATAAGCTTTATACCACTCAAAAATCTGCTTTACATGCCCAGCTTCCAGGAAATTCTGGGCCCGCCCAACCCGAATCTGCTCAGAAGCATCAATAAACAAAACCTTTTGTTTTTTATGATCTTCCTTATTATGCTTAAACACCATCACACAGGCAGCCAGAGATGTTCCGTAAAAGATATTTTGCCCCAGACCAATAACAGCCTCTAATAAATCCAGTTCCAGAAGTGCTTTCCTGATTTTTCCTTCAGCATTTTTTCTAAACAATGCCCCATGAGGAAGAACCACAGTCATGCGGCCATTTTCATTCATGGATTTAACCATATGCTGAACCCAGGCCATATCACCATTACCTTTTGGCGGAGTACCGGCAATATTTCTGCCATAAGGATCATTAACCCAGTTTTCAGCACCCCAGTCTTTTAAAGAAAAAGGCGGATTTGCAATAACACAGTCAAAGGTCTGCAATCCGTCAGCCTCGAAAAAAGCAGGATTGCGGAGAGTATCTCCCCTGACTATTTGAAAATCTTCAATACCATGCAGGAACATATTCATCCTGGCAATAGAACCTGATGAAAGATTTTTTTCCTGACCAAACAATTTTAATGTTCGGTAATCCTTATTATTTTCTTTAAGATGGTTAACACATTCAAGAAGCATACCCCCTGTACCGCAGGCAGGATCATAAACTTTTTCACCTTCTTTTGGATCTAAAATCAAGCCAAGCAGATGAACCACAGACCGGGGCGTATAAAATTCACCAGCTTTTTTATTGGTTAAATCTGCAAAATGCTTTATGAGATATTCATAAGCCTGACCAAGCATGTCAGGATCAACATTTTCATTGGCTAAAATGTATTGTGAAAAATGTTCAATCAGGTCAATGAGCAGTTTATCTGATAATTTGTTTTTATTGCTCCACTGGGCATCCCCGAAAATTTCGTGAAGATATTTCTGATTGGCCTGCTCAATACAGCGCAAAGCCTGTTCAATGGCTAAACCTACATTAACAGCAGTCTCCCTTACATCAGTCCAGTGACAGCCTTTTGGCACTTCAAAACGATGGAATTCAGGCAGGGATGCATATTCTTTATCCCCGTCAGATTCTTCAAGAGCCTGCTTAAACTCTTCATCATAAACATCTGATATTCGTTTAAAAAATAGCAGGGGAAAGATGTAAACTTTAAAATCCGAGGCATCAACAGGCCCTTTAAGAATCCATGCAGCCTTGGACAGATACTGCTCAAGCTGTGATAAGCTTATTATATATTTATTCATTTATTGAAAGCATCCCTTGAATTTCAAGTCATTTTCCTTAATATGGGTGACAAGCCAGTCTGAAAGAAATATCATCACATCTTCTGATAAATCAGCTTTACCTTTATCAAAATCATTTTTAAATGCAAAAATTTTCCCGATAAAATCAGCATGTTCTTTTTCATGATTTTTTTTATTTAGGTGCTTACCATTTCTTCTTGCAGAAGTATTTATTCTTCTTGCATTTTTTTACCTTTCTTTAAATCAGGATATTCAGGATATTTGAAATTATTCTATTTATCTTTAAACACCGGTATCCTGTAATTCCCCCCAAATTCCATGAAAATTCCGTTAATACCTTGATAGTCAGAAAAATAAATATCTTCCCTGGTGTTTGTGTAATTCAATACCTCTTTTGTAAATCCTCCTGTTGAAACAAGCCACATCTGAATTTTCGGAAGAGCGCGACCTGCTTCTTCAGCTTCCAGGTTCATGGCATTTGCTGCCTGTTCCAGTTTTTTAACCTGTTTAATGCCCATCTTTGTTTTTGTATATTTACATTCGCATATCCAGAACCGGTCATCAATTTGATCTTCCCTGGCACATACGTCAATCTGGTATTGCCGGGTTCTAAATCCTTTGGCATATTTTGTATCAACAACTCCAAACAGGGGCACTTGTATTTCCCCGTGTTTTCCGAAAAAATTACCTGGAAGAGTTTCCCTGTTGAATTTCATCATTGTTACCTGGACAATTACTTCCAAAAACCGGCCTTTGAGATTATTGAACAAATTCTGCTGACTCAGATCAATTTCTTCAACATCTTCAAGATCCTGTTCATATACAAATTTTATAAAGCGCATCAGGCAAATATCATTAAAAGTATAAAATTTTGCAGCGCTGCGAAATACCAGGTCAGCCAGGTAAAGCTTTTCAATTTTTTCATCAACTGCTTTTTTGGACACATTAAGTTTTTGAGCAATTTCTTTGGTGTTAACAGGCTGGTTATTGTATTTTGTAAAATAATATA